>JBMOMS010000215.1:0-6153 GCA_049324895.1 Chloroflexota bacterium | reverse complement strand
AGGCTCAGTACAGGTTTCACGGAAAACACGTTTTTTCTCTACCATACATCTTCTCAACGCGAATGTCGCGAATGAGCGAATGATGCGAATTTTGACAATTTTCATTCGCGAAATTCGCCTATTCGCGGTATTCGCGATGGAAAATGTGTCAGATTCTCCGCATGTACGGTAGAGAATTTTTTTAAGGCTTTTTCGGCGTAATTCCGTGAAACCTGTGTGATCCGTGTACAGAATCACGGCAAATCCCAAAGAGCCAGTTTTTTTAGGTGTTCCTTCGTTTCCTTTGTGGTTGCATCCTTTTTGCCGCAGGTCGGCTTGTCCGAGTTAGGGTCGCCATACGAAGCAAGAAGCGCTGCCACTCGACCCCGGTGAGGGTTTCAACTGAAATGAAGCGCGCTTATTTTGGCGCTGTCCCATTAAGGCTGAAACCAAAGTTCTTATAACCCAAAGGGCACGAAGGAAACCTTTGGGTTTAGCGGTTTGCTTTCCCTTGTGCCCCTTTGCCTGCATCGTGCGCAGGCACGCGTGTGGACTTTGTGGTAAAAAGGTTTTGAAAGGTTATGGTCAAACTATTTCTAATTGCCACTTGCCCATTATGAATCTCCTGGCGAACTTATGATTTCCCTCACCACCCCCGAACTCCTTGCTGAAGATGAAATTCACAGCGCATTAACCCGCGCCCTCGAAAAGCAATTCACCCGCCAGCGCGTATTGGTTTTGATTCCCGACCACACGCGCTCGCTGCCGCTTCCGTTTTTGTTTCGGACCCTGGTGAAGATTATGCATGACGCGCGGCAACTCGATTTCATGGTTGCGCTCGGCACGCATCCGCCGCTCAATGATGAAAGCATGAACAGGCTGGTGGGCATCACTGCCGAGGAACGGAAAAGCGCGTTTGCGAACATCGGCTTGCTCAACCACGCCTGGGACGACCCCGCCGCATTGGTCACGCTCGGCGCAATGGAGCAGGATGAGATCGAGCAGATCGCGGGCGCGCGCTGGCATTCGTCCCTGCCTTCGCGAGTGGACATCCGCCTGAACAAAGCCGTTTTGGAATACGATCATATCCTGATTCTCGGTCCAACCTTTCCGCATGAGGTGGTCGGGTTTTCAGGCGGGGCGAAATATCTCTTTCCTGGCATCTCCGGCGCGGAGATGATCCACGCCACGCACTGGCTGGGCGCGCTGGCGGGCGTGGTCGGGACGATTGGCGTCAAGGACACCCCCGTGCGCGAGATGATTCACGCCGCCGCCCGCAGACTCAAAACCCCCGTCACGCTGATCGCGCTCACGGTTCAAGACCATGATCTCGCCGGGCTTTTCATCGGAGATATGTACCAAGCCTGGAGCGCCGCCGCCGATTTCTCGGCGCAGCGTCACATCCACTGGTGCGCCCAGCCCTTCCAGCGCGTGCTGTCGGTCGCCCCGTCGATGTACGACGAACTGTGGACCGGCGCGAAGGCCATGTACAAACTCGAACCCGCCGTTGCGACGGGCGGCGAAGTGGTGATCTTCGCGCCGCACCTGGATACGGTCAGTCACGTGCATGGAAAATACATTTATGAGGTCGGCTACCACATCCTCGATTATTTCCTCGCGGATTGGGACCGCTACCGGCACATTCCGTTGGGTGTGCTGGCGCATTCCACCCACCTGCGCGGTTCGGGCGTGATGGAGCGTGGAATCGAAAAACCAAACGTGCGCGTCACGCTGGCAAGCAAAATCCCCGCTGAAGATTGCGCCCGGCTGAATCTCGGCTATCTCGACCCCGCCACGATTAACTTCGCCGAATGGCAGGGCCGCGAAGACGAAGGTATTTTGTACGTTCCAAAGGCGGGCGAGATTTTGTACAGGTTGAGATGAACACGCGCTTCA
Organism: Chloroflexota bacterium; assembly: GCA_049324895.1. GTDB lineage: Bacteria > Chloroflexota > Anaerolineae > Anaerolineales > Villigracilaceae > JACPVF01. Next base: position 4,278 of record JBMOMS010000215.1, on the reverse strand, counting down.
TCGTCATGGGGACCATCTTTTTCATTCCTCCACGAAACTATATCCCCCCGGCCAGGTTTGGATGACCTGCTTCTCGCCGGCTTCCTCCTCCAGTTTCTTGCGCAGGCGGTAGACCACGTTCTTGAGCAGGACGATGTCGCCGTTGGCGCCCCAGACGGTCTGGATGATCTCCTCGGCGGGGAAGACGTAGCCCGGGCGGCTCATCAGCAGGTGCAGCAGGCGGAACTCCAGGTTGGTCAGCTTGATCTCCTGGCCGCCGGCGTCGACCGCGGAGCGGTGCGCGGGATCCAGGCGCAGGCGGCCGGCGTTGCGCGGCGTCATCGGTTCGCTCCAACTGCGGCGCGACCAGGCCATGATCTTGGCCAGGAAGATGGCCGGGCTGATCGGCTTGACCACGCACTCGTCCACGCCGTTCTGGTAGGCTTCGAGGATTTCGGCCTCATTGCTGGAGGGCAGGAAGAGCAGGATCGGGCTGGCGCTCAGGGAACGGAATTGGCGGCACAATTCCATGCGTTGGGCGTGCGACCCGTTCACGTCGATCACGATCAGGTCGGGGATTTCCTCGACCGAGCGTTCCATGGCGCGCTGCACAGAGGTTTCCAGGATGGCCACCAGTCCTTTCTCGCGAATGATGTAGCCCCAAATGGGCGCGGTGGCATCCTGGTCGCAAACGACAAAGACGCGCATGGCGTTTTGAATATTTGCAGGGGAATTGGTTTCCATGTTTCTGTCCTGTCCTGTTCAACCGAGCTTCCGAAGGGTGGATTTTGCCGGCAAAGTGGCTGCGCCCGCGATTTCTTTCGCAAAGCGGAGCGGCTGATTTTCAAACTTATGGCTGGCCTTACGCGCCTAACCGTGATTCCCTTCCGAAAGAGCATCGGGACGATGGGGCGAGAGCGAAGGGCCTTTGAAATCATTGTGGAGATTCGTCTCTCGCCTGACGCACGGTGCGGGCAGAACGACGCTGCCTGCGCAAGGTGAGCTTGTAAGTTGATTATACGGCAGTTTGGTCTCAGGAAGTAATATTTTTTCACCTGCCTATTACTTTTGGGGGATTAGGAAAAAGGTCCCATTTCTGTATACTGATGGCAGACTTCAAAAGGAGGCACCATGAAAAAAGTATTCCCGATCCTGGCGGCCCTGACCCTGCTGGTCACCGCCTGTCAAATGGGCGGCCCGGCCCAGCCGACTGCCATTGCCCTGCCGGAGACTCTTCCGACCAACACCCCCGTCCCCCAGGGCGAGACCGACGCAAACACGGAAAGCGGTGAAACCCGCGTGGCCGCCGCCGACGGCATGGTCGAGGTGTACATCCCGGCCGGCACCTTCACCATGGGCGGCGTCGACCCGCTGGCATCCACGGACGAACTGCCCTTCCACCAGGTCACCCTGAATGCCTACTGGATCGACAAGGTGGAAGTGACCAACGGCATGTACGCCCTGTGTGTCAAGGCCGGGGCCTGCCGCCTGCCCATGGACCTCAAATCCCAGACGCACTCGGCCTATTATTCCGACCCGCAATATGCCAACTACCCGGTGGTTTACGTCACCTGGCTGCAAGCCAAGACCTACTGTGAATGGGCCGGGCGCCGCCTGCCCACCGAGGCCGAATGGGAGCGCGCCGCGCGCGGCGACGATTTCCGCATCTACCCGTGGGGCGACCAGTTGCCCGATGGGACGCGCGCCAACTACAACAACCTGGTGGGCGATACCACCAGTGTGGGCAGTATGCCGGCCGGCGCCAGCCCCTTCGGCGTGTTCGACATGGCGGGCAATGTGGCGGAATGGATCAACGACATCTATGACGCCAAGTATTACAGCGGCGGCCTGTCTGTGAACCCGCAGGGTCCCGGCGGCCTGACCACCATCTTCAATCACGTTGTGCGCGGCGGCACCTTCCAGGATGTCGAGGCGAACATCCGCGTGTCCAAACGCTCTTCGGTGCTGGGTTCCAACCCGAACGCGCTGGTCGACTCGCCCGAATGGCTGGGAACCTATTCGCCCAAGATCGGCTTCCGCTGCGTGTCCGACTAAACGCCTGCACAGCCAAAAGAAATCACCTTGCAGCCGCCGGGAATCCCCGGCGGCTGTGTTTTATTTGACCATCATCCCCAGCTGTGGTATAACGCTCAAGTCAAATCAATAGCCCTGATACGGCGCTCTTATCCAGAGAGGCGGAGGGACCGGCCCTGCGATGCCTCGACAACCGGACGGCGAAAGCCGAACACGGTGCCAATTCCGGCAGATGGACGTTCTGGAAGATGAGAGGGTAGCATAAGCCTTGTGCAGAGATTGCCCTTTCACGTGCTGAAAGGGCAAATTCTTTTCAAAGGAGAAACGAAAACAATGAGCAATACCTTCATGACTTCGCCCAGCCTGATGTTCACATCCGAGTCTGTGACGGAGGGGCACCCCGACAAGATGTGCGACCAGATCTCGGATGCCGTGCTGGACGCCTGCCTCGAACAGGACCCGCGTTCGCGCGTGGCCTGCGAAACCGCCACCAAGACCGGCTACGTCATGCTGCTGGGCGAGATCACAACCAATGCTGTCTTCAACTATGACGCGCTGGTCCGCCAGGTTATCACCGAGATCGGCTATGACTCGAGCGAGAAGGGCTTCGACGGCAACTCCTGCGGTGTGCTGGTGGCCATCGCCAAGCAGTCGGGCGACATCGCCATGGGCGTCAACCAGGCGCTCGAAACCCGCGACGGGCATCAAATGACCGACGCCGAGGTCGAGGCCATTGGCGCCGGCGACCAGGGCATGATGTTCGGCTACGCCTGCAACGAAACCCCCACCTTGATGCCCCTGCCCATCTATCTGGCGCACAAGCTGACCCGCCGCCAGAGCGAAGTGCGCCGCAACGGCACCCTGCCCTGGCTGCGCCCGGATGCCAAGAGCCAGGTGACGGTGGAATACGCCTTCGGCCAGCCGAAGCGCATCGACACGGTGCTCATCTCCACCCAGCATGCCCCTGAGGTCTCCCAGGAAGAGATTCGCGCGGGTGTGATCGAGCACATCATCAACCCCGTGCTCCCCAAGGAACTGGTCGACGCCGACCTGAAGATCTACGTCAACCCGACTGGGCGCTTCGTGGTGGGCGGTCCGATGGGCGATGCGGGCGTGACCGGCCGCAAGATCATCGTCGACACCTACGGCGGCATGGGCCGTCATGGCGGCGGCGCCTTCTCTGGCAAGGACCCGACGAAGGTCGACCGCTCGGCCGCCTACGCCGCGCGCTACGTGGCCAAGAACATCGTCGCCGCCGGCCTGGCCGACCGCGTGGAGGTGCAGGTGGCCTATGCCATCGGCGTGGCGCACCCGCTCTCGGTCAATGTGGAGACCTTCGGCACCGCCAGGATCGCCGACGCGAAGATCGCCGAGTTGATCAGCGAATACTTCGACCTGCGCCCCGGCGCCATCATCCGTGACTTTGGCCTGCGCAAGCCGATCTACCGCAAGACAGCCGCCTACGGCCACTTTGGCCGCGACGACATCGAGTTCCCCTGGGAACGCACCGACAAGGCCGAGGCCTTGAAGAAAGCCGCCGGACTGTAATCACCGCAATCGCCCCTGGAAAACCAGGGGCGATTTTTCTCGAAGGCAGGGGGATGGGGGCTTCGAAGGCCGAACCCCGGCCAGGCAAATCGTGATATGATTTATTCCATTGGGACGCATTTCACAAACGGCCTTCATTGTAAACCTGTTGTGGGATGCCGTGCTGACATCAAGTTCAGAAGGAAGAGAGGCTGTAATGAAAAAGCATCTTTTGTTTGCTGTTGCTGCCCTGGTCTTCATGACCGCCTGCATGTCGGTGTCGTTCGGGTCGCCCACCCCCATTCCCCCACCGCTGGTGGATACGCCAATTGTCGTCCTGCCCCCGAGCCAGGTGGTTGCCGACACGCCCATCCCGCCCAGCCCCGTTCCGCTGCCGACCGAGACGCCCATCCCCACGCTGCCGCCCACCGCCACGCCCACCCTGGTGATCCTGCCGCAAACCTGGAGCGGAGTCTACCGTCAGGCCGGTGTGGGCTCCATCCCGATCTCGATCATCATCGAGGAGTTGCGCGGCAATGCCTTTACCGGCAAGATGATCTGGACGGGAAAGGGTAACATCCGCGGCGCGACCACCGTCATCGAGGGCGAGTTCGTCACCGACTTCGGTGATGCGATGGAGCAGGCCAAATGGGGCAAACATCCCGACTACACCGGCCTGCTCGAAGGCACCTGGATCAAGTGGACCGAGACCGGCTTCGTGCAGGGGCGCGGCTACAC
>JBMOMS010000214.1:0-6167 GCA_049324895.1 Chloroflexota bacterium | reverse complement strand
ACCCCCTCATACACAATCAACGCCGTGGAGACGGACACGTTCAACGAATTCACCTTTCCCAGCATGGGAATTAGCACCTGCGCGTCGGCGTTGGACAGCCAGAAATCGCTCAGCCCCTCGTCCTCGGCGCCGACGGCGATGGCGCTGGGACGGGTCAGGTCGACGGCGGTGTAAGACGTTCGTGCAGCAGGTGTGGCGGCCAGCACCTGCATCCCTTTGGATTTCAACCAGGCCAGCGCCGAGGCGTTGTCCGCTTCGACGGTCGGCACGGCGAAGACCGCTCCCCTGCTGGCGCGGATGACGTTCGGGTTCCACAAGTCCACGCGCGGATCGCAGACCAGCAGGGCGTCCACGCCGGCCGCGTCCGCGGTGCGCAGGATCGCGCCCAGGTTGCCCGGCTTCTCGACCGACTCGGCGATGATGACCAGCGGGGAGGCGCTCAAATGCAAATCGTCCAATCCCCGTTGCGGGATGGGGAAGACCCCCAGCCAGCCGTCTGGCCCCTCGCGGTGGGACATCTTCTCGAAGACGGCGCGGGACACGGTGACGGTCTCGGCGGAGGCAAGGTCCATTGGGCGGGAGGCCAACTCGGGGGCGGTGAAAATTGTGCGCGGCTGGAGTCCCGAGGCCAGGGCGAGAGTCAACTCGTCCCAGCCCTCAACCAGCATCAGGCCGTCGCGCTGACGCTGGCGCTTGTCCTCGCGCAGTTTGACGATGTGCTTGACACGCTCGTTTTGCAGGCTGGTGATGTCGTAGGTCATGGGGCTATTATATAATACCCACGCCTACAAATTGCGCTTTCCCCTGTACCTTCTCAATTTCCTGGGGTAATTTGGAGTGCGCAAGTTCTACTTGCGCATTTTCCCGAAGTAGAACTTCGGGACTCCAGAACACGCCCCAAAATATTGAGATGATACTTTCCCCTCTCTAAAAAACGCAATTCCCTGGCGCCGCCCACGGGACGAAAAGTCAAAAATGCTCCCGCTCATCGCGGGAGCATGGCCCTATCCGATCACCACAAAATCCAGCGGCGGCAGGGACAGGTCGCCGTTGGGGGCGAAGTCGCCCGAGCCGTGCCAGAGCGGACGGGAGGCAAAGCCGTGGCGTACCAACACACGGGCAGAGATGCCTTGCAGAGTCTCGGAGAAATTCGCCAGCACCAGCGCGCGCCGACCTTCGAAGCTGCGGATGTAGCCCAGCACGTGGTCGCTGCCCGTTTCGACGGTCTCCAGTTCGCCGTCCGAAAAGACCGGCTGCGCCTTGCGCAAGGCTATCAGTTTTTGCAGGTTTTGGTACACCCGTCCCTGCACGCTGGCCGGGTCGCGGCGCAGTTCGTACAGGTCCCAATCCGCGCGCGGACGATGCACCCAGCGGCTGTCGCGGTGATGGTCGGGATCGTCGTGGAAACTGTAATCGTTGAGCGTGCCGATCTCGTCGCCCAGGTATAGCAGCGGAATCCCGCCCACGGTCAGGATCACGCCGTGAATCAACAGGATGCGGCGGATGGCCAGTTCCACTTCCTGCGAGCCTTCCTCGCGCAGGGCCTTCTCGAGTCCCGCCAGCGAGGCGCAGGTGCCGCTGATGCGGCAATCGCCCGTCTTGGGATTCTCCTGGAAGGGCAGGCCGCGCGCAAAACTGCCGGGGAAACGCCCGCGGTAGAACTCATTCAGAAAGCGGCGATGATCGTTGCCGTTGATCCACAATTGCGCGGCATCCTCGTCCGAGAAGGTCCAGCCGATGTCGTCGTGGCAGCGCACATAATTCACCCAGGCCGTCCCCGCGTGGATCTGGAAGCGCGTCGCCAGCGCCTGCGAGAGCAGCCGCACCTTGCGGGTGGCCAGCGAATTCCACAACAACGCCATCACCAGCGGGTTATAAGAAAGCTGGCATTCGGCGGGATCGATGTATTTGGCCACGTCGTTCGGGTGGACGATGGCCTCCGATTTGAACAACAGCGCGGGAGCCGCGATGCGCGCCACGGCGTTGAAGGCGCGGATCAACTGATGGGCCTCGGGCAGGTTCTCACAGCTGGTGCCCATCTGCTTCCAAATGAAAGCCACCGCGTCCAGGCGGATGACCTCCACGCCCTGGTTGGCCAGGAAGAGCATTTCCTCGGCCATGCGGTTGAACACGGCGGGGTTGGCGTAGTTCAAATCCCACTGGTACTTGTGGAAGGTCGTCCACACCCAGCCGCCCCCAGGCAGCGGCGAGAAGGACCCGGGGTGCTCGTCGGGGAAGATCTCGCGCAGCGTGCGCTCGTAGGCGTCGGGCAGGGCGCGGTCGGGATGGATGCGATACATCTCCATGAAGTCAGGCTCGCCCGCCCTGGCCTTCTGCGCCCACAGGTGCTCATCCGAGGTGTGATTGAAGACCAGGTCGATCACCAGGCTGATGCCCGCCGCGCGCAGGTCGCGCGAAAGCGAAGCCAGCTGCTCCATCGTGCCCAGCGGCGGATGCACGTCACGGTAGCTGCTCACGGCATAGCCGCCGTCGTTTTCGCCCTCGGGCGCCTTGAACAACGGCATGAGGTGCAGGTAGGTCAGGCCCAGTTCCTGGAAGTACGGGATTTTGGAGCGCACGCCTTCGAGGTCGCCCGCGAACAGGTCGACGTAGATCACCCCGCCCAGCATCTGATTCGACTGGAACCAGGCCGGGTTCCGCTCCCGGGCCTGGTCCAAGGCCCGCAGGTCGGCGGGACGCCCGAACCAGGCGCGCGCCAGGCTGGCAAACAGGTCTTCGAGATGATAGAAGAAATCGTAGCGCGAGCTGTACAGCCCCTGGTACAGTTGCAACAGCGCCGGCAGGTGCCGCTCCAGCCGCAGCGTGAACTGCTGCCAGCCCTGCGGGTCGGCGGCCACCTGCGCCGAAAGCGCAGCCTCCACCCGCGGCAAAAGTCGGCGCAGCGTGCGTTGAATTTCGAGAGGGGAAAGAGACGATTCCATAAGACTCCATCAATTTTGAAATTCGTAGTAACGACTTTTGTACTTTTCCAAATTAACAATACCTTCGCCAATTTTGAAAAAATTACAAATTGTGGTGCGGGATGGCATCCCGCAATGCCAGATATAGCCAGAAACTTGCTGCGATCGCCAGATATGGTAGGCGGATTGCCAATCCGCCCCACGAAATTAGGTCTGTTAAATTTTGGCGAAGGTATTGAATTAATCGAACAATAAATTTCATCCGATTCTACGCCCTGAGCGGAGCGAGGCGGCAGCCGAGCGCAGTCGAAGGGCGAAGTTAACTTTAATTGCTGATCTGCAACAGCCATTCAGAAAGCGCCTGAAGTCGCCACCGCGAAAAAATACAGGTCCAGCCGTCTGACCTTCAACCTGCCGCCCGTGGTGAAGAGTTCCAGACCGCGGCTTTGGGCCGACGGGAAAATCGCCCCGGTCATGCACAGGGAGCCATCCTGGGCGAACACTTCCAGCGTGGATCGGTCGACCAGGATGCGCAGGCGCAGGCGGTTCTCTGGCAGCGCCAGGTCAGCCGCGTGGACGGCGGCAAACTCGGCGTGAAAATCGACGCTGCCCGACTGCCTGCGGTCGATGAGCAATCGGCGCTGCTCCATATCATAATGGACAACGGTTTTTTCATCACTGCCTGCGCGCAAATTGAAACCGAATTCTTTTGTGTCTGCCCCAGGCTCCAACTCCGCGAGGATCTCGCACTGGTCCGCTTCCAGGCCGGCCAGCAGATTCTGAGCAGGGCTGACGGTGACGTTTTCCCAGTGACGATGTTCGCCGCGCAACGACTCGAGTTCCGCGATGGGCCGCTGCGCCAGGCGGATGCCTGCCTCCGTGCGCCGCAGGGACAGTTCGCGCGGCAGGCTGAAAGCGCTGCGCCAGTCTTCCGCTTCCGTGGGTGTGAAGATGGCATACTTCCAATTCGACAGCCAGGCAATGGCGATGCGCCGTCCGTTGGGTTCGTCGCTCCAGGATTGCGGCGCGTAGAAGTCCGCGCCCCAGTCAGCCCATAGCGTGACCTCGGGCGGATTCTCGGACTGGAAGCTGGTCCCGTCGAAGCGGCCGACAAAGTATTGGGTGGCCGATCCGCCAGCAGGTCCGCCGTTGCCGATTCCAGCCGTTAGCACCCAGCGCGTCTCGCGTCCGCCGTCGACGGGGAGTTCGAACAGGTCGGGCGTCTCCCAGACCCCGTCGGCGGAGCCGTGCCCGCTGAAACTGCCCGAGAATTCCCACTCGCGCAAATTCCTCGACGTGTAAAAACGAATCGACCTGCCCGCCGCCAGCGACATGACCCAGTGCCCCGAGTCGAGCGCGCCGTGCCAGAAGACTTTGGGGTCGCGGAAATCGGGCGTGTCGGGCGGCGGCGTGAGGACGGGGTTGCCTGCATACTTCGTCCAGGTGCGGCCTTTGTCCATGCTGTAGGCCAGGTTTTGGGTTTCGTAATAATTTTTGTTGTAGGTGAAGAAGATAACCAGCGCCTCTTTGCCGAAGCCCGCCGTGTTCTCCCAATCCACCACGGCGCTGCCCGAGAAGATCATGCCCTGCTCATCAGGGTAGAGCGCGATTGGCAGGTGCTGCCAGTGAACCAGGTCGCGGCTGACGGCGTGCCCCCAGTGCATGGGTCCCCACACGTTGCTGTGCGGATGGTGCTGATAGAAGAGATGATATTCGCCGGCATAATAGACCAGGCCATTGGGGTCGTTCATCCAGTGGGCTGGAGGGGTGAAGTGAAAACCTGGGCGGAAAACGTCAGTCATACCATGCTCCTTGAAGGTCACGAGACCTGCTTGATTCTCAGCACCCTGCTTTGCAGGTTCTTCAATTCCACTTTCAAGCCGGCTTCCATCCAGGCCTTGCCCGAGCGCGGCTGCTCGAAGCCCTCAATGGTGTACATCGCCCCAGGTTCCAATCCGCGCAAACGGATGATGGGGAAATTGAACGGGTCGGGGACATGCGTGCGGAAAACGAACAGCACGCCTTCGCCTTTGTCCTGGCTGACGTATTGCACCGCCGAGTAAGCGTGCTTTTGCGGGGCGATGAGCCGGTACTGGTCGCCGAATTGGATGATGTGCCGAATCGCTTTGTACAACTGAATGCAGTCGCTTCCCAGCTGAAGTTCAGCCTGATCCCATTCCAGCAGGTTTCCGCCCACGCCGAGAGAGCCGCACATGCTCACGTGAAAACGAAACTCGAGCGGCACAAGCTCTTTGCCCCAATCGGTGACCCAGGCCTCCATCGTGATGGCCGGCATGAATTGCGAGAAGCCTTCCTGAATGGATAAACGCTTGGTCGCTTCGGTATTGTCGCTGACCCAAACCTGGTCGGCAAATTGTAGGATTCCAAAATCGGGTCGTCCGCCGCCGCTGGCGCAACTTTGCCAAATGACCTGGGGGTGCCGCCGGCGCAGTTCCCCCCACACGCGATATAAACCATACACATAGCGCACCCACAACTCACGCGGGTCGCCGGGCGCATCGGGCCAGCCCGGCTCACTGGCCGGACGGTTCATGTCCCATTTGATGAAGGCGATGTGGTTCTCACTGAGGATCTTATCGAGCGCGGCGATGATGTACTCCTGCACATCGGCGCGCGCCATGTTGAGAATCAGTTGGTTGCGGGATTCGGTGCGCGCGCGGGTCGGGAAGTGAATGACCCAATCGGGATGCGCGCGGTACAGGTCGCTGTCGGGGTTGACCATCTCCGGCTCGACCCACAGGCCGAAGTCCATGCCAAGGTCATTGACTCGTTGAATCAAGCCGCCCAGCCCGTGCGGGAATTTGACCCGGTCGGGGAACCAATCGCCCAGGCCGGCATTGTCCCAGTTGCGGTTGTGGAACCAGCCATCGTCCATGACGAAGAGTTCCACGCCCATGTCCGCGGCGATCTCGGCGAGATGCGCTTGCGAGGCCTCATCCACATTGAAGAGAGTCGCCTCCCAGGAGTTGTAGAGAATTTTGTGCAATACCTTGCCGTGCGGCAGGAGTTCGTCCCGCACATAGTCATGGAGGATGCGGCTGGCAGCGCCGAAGCCGCGCGGAGTGTAACCGCAGAGGGCCGGCGGCGTGACCAGCGGTTCATTCGGCTTGAGCTGCCAGGCGAAGTCCCAATCGTTGAGTCCGATGCTGACGCGGGTGGACGCGAACTCGGTCACTTCGGCGGTGATCTTGAAATTGCCGCTCCAGGCCAGCGTGCCGAACCACA
>JBMOMS010000213.1:0-6217 GCA_049324895.1 Chloroflexota bacterium | reverse complement strand
CACCCCCCTCCCTACGCTGACCGTACGGCCCAGCGTCACTGTCACAGCCTCGCCCAGCCCGTCGCCTACCGCCTCGCTGAGCTCAACGGCCACGCTTCCTCCAGCACAGGTGACAGTCACTGCCGAAGAGACGGTTCCCGCTGCGCCCCCCGCGCGGCCCCAGTACACCTTCTACGCCCTGTTCGATTACCCTGGCCGCCAACTGTCCGTAGACGAGACCATCCGCTACCCCAACCAGACCGGCGTCTCCCTGTCCGAGATCGTGCTGGTGGTGGACGCCAACCTGTACGCGAACAGTTTCGCGCTCGAAACCCTGTTCCTGGACGGCGCCACCGCAAACTACACCCTGGACGGCCACCGCCTGACGATCTACTTGCCCCAGCCGCTGGCGCCCGGCGCCCTCCTGACGCTGTCCATGCGATATCATCTTGCCATCCCCAAAAAGCAGGCCGATTACCCGCACGGCTACGACAGCACGCAGGTCAACCTGACCGAATGGTATCCCTTCGCGGCCCCGTATGCGGGCGGCTGGGTGCTGCACGATGCGTGGGCGTTCGGCGAGCACCTGGTCTACGACTCGGCCGATTTCGAGGTCAACCTGAAAGTCTCCGGGGAGGGCGTGCTGGTGGCGGCGCCCGCGCCCGCCCAGGCCAACGGCGAGTGGACGCAATACCGCCTGAACGGGGCGCGGACGTTCGTCTTTTCGGCCAGCGACCAGTATCTCATGGCGGAATCAGCCGTCGGGTCGGTTGTGATCCGCTCGTATTATTTCCCCTGGCACGCTGGCGCGGGGGAAGGGATGCTGCGCGCGGCGGTGCAGGCCGTCAGCCTGTTCGAGGCCAGGTTCGCCCCCTATCCCTACGAGGTCGTGAATGTCGTCGTCACCGATGTGCCGGATGGGCAGGAATTCGACGGGCTGGCGTTCCTGGGCGCAAAGTTCTACGCCCAATACGGCGGCTCGGCCAAGAGCAACATGGTCAGCATCGGCGTGCACGAGATCGCCCACAACTGGTGGTTCGGGCTGGTGGGCAACGACCAGGCGCTGGAGCCCTGGCTGGACGAGACGCTGTGCGTGTACAGCGAGCGTCTCTTCTACGAATACAATTACCCGAACTATGGCGATTGGTGGTGGAACTTCCGCGTCAATTATTTCAACCCGACCGGCTGGGTGGACACTTCGATCTATGACGGCGGAACGTTCCGCCTGTACACGAATGCCACTTACTTGAACGGAGCATACTTCATGGAAGACCTGCGCGTGCGCATGGGTGAGCGCGATTTCTTCGCTTTCCTGAAAGACTATGCGGCCAGGCACAGTTACCGGCGCGCCACCGGTGCCGATTTCTTTGCAACCTTGCGCGCGAACACCAGCGCGGACGTCTCCGACCTGATCCGCGCCTATTTCAAGGGCGCTTACTGATTTGATGATCGCACGCGGGTTCAAAATGCAATCGCAATTTCCTGGGCCCTTAAATCGTGTAAAATTTTCCCGCTATGCCTGAACTGCCTGAAGTCGAAACCATCGCCCGCGCCCTGCGACCGGAACTGGCCGGCAGGACGATCCTGGCCGCCGACCTGCTGTGGCCGCGCACGCTGGCCATCCCTTCCGCCAGTAAATTCAAGCAGGACATTGCCGGGCAGGAAATTGTCAACGTGGCGCGGCGGGGAAAATTCATCCACCTGCAACTTTCGACTTTTAACCTATTTGTACACTTGCGCATGAGCGGGGATTTGTATATAAAAGAAGCAGATGCCCCACCGGAAAAGCACGACCGGTTGCTCCTGTTTCTCAGTCCCAACGAGCAGGCGGGCGCTCGAAAACTGGTCTTCAACGACGCCCGCAAATTCGGGCGCGTCTGGCTGGTGCGCGACCCGCAGCGAGTGACCGGCAAACTCGGCCCGGAGCCGCTGGAGGATGCGTTCACGCCGCAGGCGCTGTACGAAGGCTTGCAAGCGCGCCGCCGCCAGTTGAAGCCGCTGTTGCTCGACCAGTCCTTCCTGGCGGGGATGGGCAACATCTACACGGACGAGGCCCTGCACATCGCGCGCCTCCATCCCCAGGCCATGTCCAATTCCGTTGAACGGGAGCAGGCCGGGGCGTTGTGGGAGGCGATCCGCGCTGTCTTGCAGCAGGGCATCCGCCGCAATGGCGCCAGCATCGACTGGGCCTATCGCGGCGGTCAGTTCCAAAATGATTTTCGCGTCTATGGCCGCGCTGGGCAAGCCTGCCCGGCCTGCGGGGCGGCCATCCAGCGCATCGTTGTCGGCCAGCGGGGCACGCATTTCTGCCCGGCCTGCCAGCCGAGGGAGTAAAGTTATGGTCAATACGTATATTTATGTCGGCGTTGCCGTCCTGGCCATGTTCTTTGGGTATTTCTTCGGGTTGTTCGAGGGACGCGGCCAGGGATACAAGAAACGCAAGAAGGAAGAAGAGCAAGAACGGCAAGCGCAACCGGATGCCGAGCCGCTGCCAGCCGAGCCGGCCGTCCCGCCGTTGCCGGAGATCGCGCCCGCGCCGCCTGCCCCGCCCCCGCCCAGCCTGCTGCGCCTTTCGCAGGACCAGGCCGGTCAATTACGCCTCGACCTGGATGACGAACGAGTAAACACGGCCGCCCTGACCGGCGACCAGCGCAAGCGCCTGATCGCCCTGTTGACGTTGATGCGCCCCTGGCTGGAAGTTGGAAAGCCGCCGCCGGCTTCACCGCCAACGCCCGCGTCAGTACCTCCGCCGCCGGCTGCTCCCGTTTCCCGGCCTGCGCCGCGCCCTGTAGCGTTGCCCGTCCCCGCGCCTTCCAAGGAAGAAAAACAGCCGCCCGATGCCCCGCAAAGCAAAGTACCCGAAATGGGTATGGTGGCGCAGATCGACGCCATCCTGCAAGCGCGCCTGGCAGGGACGCCGCTGGATGGGCAGGGCATCAAACTACGTGAATCGCCCGAGGGCAGCGTACTGGTGCACGTGGGCGCGAAAGTCTACCAGGCCATTGAAGAAGTCCCCGATGAATCGATCAAAGCCGCCTTGCGCGCGGCCATCGCCGCCTGGGAAAATACATTTACGCCGGGGCCGTAAGCCTTTCCCCATCCTGTTTTTCGAACCGCACCGTCAGCACCGGGCAGCCGGCGGCTTCGGCTACTTCAGCGGTCACATTGGGGGCGTATAACTGCCGGATGCCGTGTGCGCTGTAGAGCGAACCCATGCACACCAGGCCATACTCCGTTTCCCTGAGTTCGGCCAGGATCTCTTCCACGACATTGCCCTGGCGCACCTTGAGCGTCGCTTCCACGCCCGCCTGGCGCGCCATATCCAGCGCCTGCCGCAGGGTATGCCCCAACAGGGTTTGCGTATCGAGCAGGTGGTCCCAATTATCGCGCACCGCGCGCGCTTCGGGATAATCCAGGTCAATCGGCGGGACAACGTGCAGCAACGTCACCGGCGCTTTGACCCGGCTGGCGATCTGCAGGCCCAGGTTTTCTGCGTTCATGCCGTATCCCAGCCCTCCCAGGCAAATGATGATGCGCGCCGGCGGGATACAGGCCGACGTTACGTACAAGATCGGACCAGACACGTCGGCCATCAACTGGCGGAACGAACGCCCCAACAGCAGGCGGCGCAGCGGGGGCCGTCCCAACGGGCTGAGCACTGTCAGGTATTCCTTTTCCCTGGCTTTCTTTGGGATGACATCCTCGGCGTGGCCTTCGACGATTTCGAGACGGTATTCCAGGCGTTTTTCGTCGAAGAGTGTCACTGCCCGGCTGAAGATATTCTCCAGCGGGTGCGACTCTTCGTCAATGTTCGGGCGTTCCCGCTGCTCTATCATCCCCATCAGCGTCAGCGGAGCGCCCATCAACGCGCCCAGCCAGGCAGCGTATTCGATAGCCGGCCAGGTGCCTTCGAATCCATTGGTCGTTACCAGTATCTCAGTCTTCATCGTTCGTCCAATTTTCTGCTCAACGGAATAAGATCACGCCCAAAACACCCGCCCCGAGCAGGACGAGCGGGGAAGGGAGGTCGAGCCAAAAGGCCAGCGCGCTCAACGCGGCGATCAGCAAAGCGCGGCCTTTGATGGTCTTTGTGTTTTCGTTGCGGAAGATCTGCCAGGCGACCACCACGATCAGCATCGCGACGGCCGGGCCCAACCCCATCATAAAGCCCTGCATCCACGCCTCCCCCTGAACCCTTGCGAGTGCCGCCGCTACCACGAGCATGATCAGCGTCGGCGGCAGGATCGAGCCAAGCAGCGCCGCAAACGTGCCCGGCAGCCCCCCAGCGGCATAACCGACGAACATCGCCAGTTTCAACGCCTCACTGCCCGGCAGGACGTTCGAAAAACCGACCGCTTCAATGAACTGCGCCTCCGTCATGATCTTGCCAACGGACTCCTTGTAGAGCAGCCCTACGGAAGCCGGGCCGGATGTGGAAAGGACGTTGATCTTCACGAACATCCAGAACAACCGTCCCCAGACAGCAAACTTGGAGTGTTTCATCAGAAGATAAGTATCCCCACCAACCCGGCAACCAGGAGCACCAACGGCGCAGGCGCATCGAACAGCAGGGCGGCCAGGCTGGCCACGCCAATGAGCGCCATTTGCCAGTTGACCGTCCCGCCGTTGCTGCTGGTGAACACCTTCCCGGCTACGAACAGCATCAAGACCGCCACCGCCGGCGTCAATCCTTCCACAAAGCGGCTCACCCAGGCCTCGCGTCGCAGGCGGTGCAGGATCGTCACCACGCCGAACATCAACAGCGTAGGCGGCAGGACGGAACCGATCAGCGCCACCAACGCGCCCGCCGCGCCCGCCGCAGCGTATCCCACGAACATTGCCAGCTGCAGCGCATCCGAGCCGGGCAGCACGGACGAGAATCCCACCGCCTGCACGAATTGCGCTTCGGTCATGATCGTCCCGACCGCCTCCTTGTACAGCAGTCCCACCGAGGCCGGGCCGGAGGTGCTCAGCAGGTTGACTTTGATGAATAGCCAGAAAAGTTGTACCAGTGTTTCCATGTCTTATATGTTTTTCACAAGATACAATTGCCCGCGCTCGAACCCGCGCTCGAGATAATATTGCCGCGCGCCGACCGCCGAAATGACCGCCATGCGCCCAAAGCCGTTCTTGCGGGCAGCCTGCTCGGCTGCCTCCAGTAGTTGCGTGCCCAACCCGGCGTGCTGCGCCGCGCCGTCCTGCTCCGCGCCCACCGGCAGGGACTGGCCGTAGACGTGCACCTCGCGCACCAGCGCCGCGCCGCCTGCGCCCGCCGGGGTACGCAGATCCTCCAGGCCGGTCTGCGGAGCGTCCGGTCTCGGTAGGGACAGGCGGATGAAACCCGCCAGCCGGTCATCGGGCGTGACGTAGGACAGGAAGTGTTCCTCGGCGCCGTCGGCCTGGTAGACCAGGTCGTCCAACCGCAGCATATCGGGACGCACCGGCTTGCCGCGCACCTCCCGGCATCTCACACACTGACAGGCCCTCCCGCGCCGCTGCAATTCGCGCTGCACGTCCTGCCGCAGCGAGGTGCGCCGGTTGCCCTCCACCACATGCGTGGACGGGATATCGCGGATGACACGGTTGACGCGGCAATAGCGCGGGATGGTGGGTTTGACATCCGCGATCAGGTGGATCAATTCCTCGGTGGTGTAAGGCTTGAACTCGCCGCGCTGCCAGTGCTCATATAACTCTGCGTTGGCAAGCAATTGGTTGGGGTAGATCTTGATCTCGTCCGGGCAGAAGCCGTCCCACAGGCGGGCGAAATCGGCGCGGTCAGAGTCGGGGGTCGCGCCGAGCAGGTTCGGCATCCAGTGCAGAACGATCTTGAATCCCGCCGCCCGCAGCAGGGACACGGCCCGCCGGGTGGCCGCCGCGTCATGCCCGCGCTTGTTGATCTCCAGGATGTGGTCGTCGAAACTCTGCGCGCCCATCTGCACCTTGGTCACGCCCAGGTGACGCAGCCAGCGCAGTTCGTCGGGCGTGATCTCGTCTGGCCGGGTTTCGATGACCAGGCCCACGTTCCGGTGGGAGGCGGTTTCGTTCAACGCCTGGGCTTCGCTCAGGCCCCCCTCTGTCTCCCCATTTTCCCCCGGAAAATGGGGGGATGCAAGGGGTTCATTCAGCGCCTCGAAACAGCGCCTGACGAACCACTCCTGGTAATCGCGCCGGTAGGCCGACCAGGTGCCGCCCAGGATGAGCAACTCGATCTTGTCGGTGGGATGCCCGACCGCCTCCA
>JBMOMS010000212.1:0-45359 GCA_049324895.1 Chloroflexota bacterium | reverse complement strand
ATCAGATATCGCCAAAAAGTGTTTCATGCCTTCTCCTTTAATTGTGAAGTATATCACCTGGAATTTTTCCTGCTATGTTCCAAGCATCACGCTTCGCGAGTGACATCCGTCTGATGAATGCAGCGCGAGCTCGTATCCCGCGCTATGCCATGCGCACTTTTTTCCAGTAACGGGATAAGCCGTCTGCCGACATGCCGAGCGGATTGGCGACTTCATACGCTTTGGTCGTTTCGGGCGAGAGGCCCATCTCGCGTCCTTCAGCCTCGACCCATGCGGTGAAACTGCGGCGCAATTCCTCGACGGGCGGGTCGGCTGGCATGACCTGTTCGAGCCAGCGCAAGGCAGAGTCCAATCCCTGCGCCACAGCGTCCAACTGCCAGTCGGGATCGTCGAAGATGCCGAAATGGGTCGGCGCGATGCGCGCGGGGCGGAGGCTCTTGATGCGCGCCAGGCTCTCGCGCCAGCGCTCGATGTGCAGTTCGGGCGGCGGCATGGGCACGCGCAGGTAGGGATAGCCGGGGATGCGCACCCCGCCCACGTCGCCGCTGAAACACAAATCCTCGAACAGATAGACGTAATGATGCTCGGCGTGCCCGGGCGTATTGACCGCGACAAAGCGCAGCCCGCCGATGACGATCTCCTCGCCATCCGCCGCGACCCTCAGCCTGGATTCCGTTACCGGCAGGAAGTCGCCCCACAGGGTTTCCATGCGCTCGCCATAGATGCGGGTGGCGCTGGCGATCAATTTTTCGGGGTTCAGCAGGTGCGGCGCGCCCACGGGATGGACAATGATCTGCGCGCCCTGCTGCGAGAACCAGCCGGCCGCGCCGGCGTGATCGAGGTGGATGTGCGTGAGCAGCACGTGGGTCACGTCGCGGGGCGTCAGGCCCTCCCTGGCAAGGCCTGCTTCGAGGGCGGTCAGCGTGGAGCCGGGTCCGCTTTCGACCAGCACCGCGCCGGTCGAGTGTCGAATCAAATAGGAGGCGATGGCCTTCGGCCGGCCCTGGAAGTTCAGGTCGATTGGGGTGACGGGGGTCTTTCCCATGTGCGGGGTTCCTGTATATGATAGGTGGCGGAGAAACTGGCCAGCGCCGCGCCCAGGTCGGCGTCGCAATAGATCGGGCAGACCGGCACGCGGCGTTCGGAGAGGGATTTCAGGATGCGGTCCGAGCCGCGCGGGCCGCCAAAGGTCTCGGCAATCAGCAGCAGCACCACCGGCCGCAGGTGGCGGCGCTGCAGGTCATCGACCGCCGCCAGCAATTCCGAGGAAACGCTGGGGGTGATCAGGATGGCGCTGGACCCCTGGGGCAGGCCGCGTCCCTGGGCCGCCACCAGGCCGGCCAGGGAGAGAGCGCCCTCCGCCTCCACAAAGGCCAGGGTTTCGAGGATCTTGCTTTCCTGGCGTTCGCCGCGCTCGGCGGGGATCATGGTGGGGGCGCGGCCCGAGGTGATCAGTCCCACCGCGCGGCGCTGGCCGAGGAAGTAATGCGCCAGCGAAGCAGCCATGGAGACGGAATATTCGAGCGTGGAGGGCGGCAGGTGAAAATCGGGACGATGCCCCAACAGGAAGGCGTCCACCTTGAACAGCATGGGGTCGGCGTTCATCGTTGCGGGCGTGCGTTCCTTTTGGAAATGAACAATCTCCTGCGCGTCCACGAACAGCCAGATCTCGGCCTGCGGGTCCTGCTCGAATTCCTTGACCATCATCTGGCCGCGGCGGGCGGTGCTGGTCCAGTGAATGCGTTTCATCGGGTCGCCTGGCACGTACTCGCGCACCCCCGAAGCGTGGGGGGTCACGTCGGTGGCCTTGCGGCGAATGACCTGCCCGCCGGGCAGCAGCCCGGGCGGCGAAAGGAAACCGGGAATGTCGAAGATCATCGGCATGACGATCAGGGACTCGTGGGCGGGGAACTGGCGGCGAATACGGAACAGGCCGAACGGGTCGCCCGAGGTAAGCGAGGTCGGCCCCAGCGGAAAGGCGCCGCGGCGGGTCAGCCAGCTGCGCGCCATGTAGGTGCGCTTCTGGCGCGCGCCCACCAGGGTCAACAGGCGCGAACCTGCCGCCCCGGGGATGGAGGTCTGGTTATGCACCTCGATCCACAGATTGAGCAGCAGGCTGCCGTTGCGAACCTCGAAGTGTTCCTCGAACATGTCACCCACACTGGCGCGCAGGGAGCGCGAACGGCGCTGAACCTTGAGCGGGCGCGTGACCAGCCAGGTCCAGGCTGCGCTGACCAGGACCAGCATCAGGCCGAGGTAGAGGACGCGGGAATAGACCTCCTGGCCCGTCAAGACAACGCCGATGACGCCCAGCAAAACGAGCAGGGCGACGAAGATGCGCCCGCTTCTCATTTGGGCTTCCCGCCCGCTTTCTTTTCCTGTTCGGGGGCAAAGGCGCCGCCGGGCACGGGGGTGTTGTAGACGATCTCCTGCACGATGCGGTCGGAACCCAGGTCACGCAGGCGGGCGGCGGGACTGACGATGATGCGGTGCGCCAGCACCGGGACAGCCAATTCTTTCACATCATCGGGCAGGACGTGGTCGCGCCCCAACAGGGCGGCGCGCGCCTGCGCCGTGCGGTAGAGCGCCAGGCTGCCGCGCGGGCTGGCGCCCAGGTACACGTCCCCGCTCTGGCGTGTGCGGCTGGTCAATTCCACAATGTAGAGTTTTACGGCGGGGGAGACATAGACCTGCCTGATCTCGTTCGCGGCAGCCAGCACCTCGGCGGTACCCAGCACCGAATGCAGGCTCTCGATGGGATGCCGCAACTGCTGGTCGTCCAGCACGCGGATCTCGTCCGAGACGCTGGGATAGCCCAGGCGCAGGCGCAGCAGGAAGCGGTC
Organism: Chloroflexota bacterium; assembly: GCA_049324895.1. Lineage (GTDB taxonomy): Bacteria > Chloroflexota > Anaerolineae > Anaerolineales > Villigracilaceae > JACPVF01. Next base: position 42,516 of record JBMOMS010000212.1, on the reverse strand, counting down.
CAATTGAGCCTCGGGCAGGGGGAAGGTGCCTTCATATTCGATTGGGTTCTGGGTGGCAAGCACCATGAAAGGCTTGGGCAGGATGTGCGTCACCCCGTCCACGGTCACCTGATGCTCTTCCATCGCTTCGAGCAGGGCGGCCTGCGTCTTGGGGGTGGCGCGGTTAATCTCATCGGCCAGGATGATCTGGCCGATGATGGGTCCCGGGCGGAATTCGAATTCGCCCTTCTGTTGGTTATAAATGGAAACGCCCGTCACGTCACTGGGCAGCATGTCGGGCGTGAATTGAAGGCGGTTGAAGGAACAATCGAGAGAGCGGGCCAGGCTGCGCGCCAGCATGGTCTTGCCCACGCCGGGCACATCCTCGATCAGCACGTGACCCTGGCAAAGCAGGCCCACGACGATCAACTCCAGCGCATGACGTTTGCCCACAATTACGGTTTCCAGGTTGCCAATCACTCGTTCGCCAAAAGCCTGAATATCCATCGGTTGAAAAGTCCTTTCGAAAGAGATGGGCCAATTCTACGTGGGAATTGCAGGCTGGGCAAGGAAAACACCCCCCTCCCGGGGAGGGGTTCTTGGGGAGCATCGCCCCCACTCCGGTAGGGCCTGGCCCCAAAGGCCGCAGGATGGTACATTTTTCCCATCCTGGGGCGAAAACCCCACAAACAGGCCCGGACAGATTACACTGGGAGGGTGAACCTGCCCAAAGAGATTGACGGTGAAAACCCGAATTTATCGGTAATCCATAACGAAGAAACCGGCGGGGGGAACCGCCAGCCCGCGCCTGCCAGTCAGCCGCAGAAACGCCTCGCCCACGTGGACATTGCGCGGGGATTGGCCATCCTGCTGGTGGTGGTGGGGCACGGCTGGCTCGTTCTGCACGATCCCACCGAACTGTATCGGGTAATCTACTCGTTTCACATCCCGCTCTTCCTGCTGCTCTCGGGGGTCTTTTTCGATGCGGCCCTGCCCTTTTGGCGCATGGTGCGCACCCGCGCCGATGCCCTGCTGAAGCCCTACTTCGTCACCCTGCTGGCGGTTGCCATCCTGCAAAGCTGGATGGATGGGAATACGGCAGCGCTTCCAGAATCGATCCCGGCCATCTTCTATGGGAATGCCCGCCTCCCGGTGTGGATGCCCCTGTGGTTCCTGCCCCACCTCTTCCTGCTGTCTGTGGCTGCATGGTTGATCCTGGGCATCCTCCAGGTGAAAAAATGGAGACCCCTTTTCCAGGCCGCCCTGCTATTGGGCGGGCTGGCCGTGGGCGTCCTCACCCTGCGGTGGGCCTGGCCGCTTGCCCTCCCGGGGACTTCCCTGCGGGGGCTGCCCTTCAGCGCGGACCTGCTGCCGGTCACCGCCTTTTACTTTCTGCTCGGATATCTGCTGCGCGCACAGATCAAAGGGCCGCTTTCCCAGCCGCCCGTCTGGACTGCGCTGGCCCTGGCGGTCTTCCTGGGGCTGCACCTCACGCGCAATGACAGCCTCGACTTGAACCTGCGCCGCTACGACGGCCTGGTTGTTTCCACCCTCCAGGCCCTGACGGGAAGCTACCTCGTTCTGGCCTTCTCCAGGGCGCTGGCGGGGTTCCAGGTTCCCGCCCGCCTGCTCGGCTACCTGGGACGCAACAGCCTGTTGATCCTCATCTTTCACAATCCCATCCAGAGGTCCTTGTTCAGCCTGCTGAGCGATTTCCTCGGGAGCCACACGGCGGCCAGCCTGCTGTCCTCGGCGTTGGCGGTACTGGCCTGCCTGCTGATCGCCGAAAGCGTACAAAGAATTCCAGCCTTGCGGATGCTCTACCTGCCTGCCGCTGCAGGGAAACGGACCGGGTGAAAAAACCGGCAGGGATATTTATGATAATTATCTAATATATTGACAAGCATTGGCAGCGCGGGTATACTCGCCGCCATGAAAAGTACGCGTGATCGCATTTTACAGACTCTGCTGCGCAAGCCCCGCTCGACCATCAACGACCTGGCCGAGGCGGTGGGTATTAATCCCATTTCGGTGCGCCACCACCTGACCAACCTGCAAATGGAGGGACTGGTGGAGGGCGAGGAGGAGCGCCACGGGGTCGGGCGTCCGCGCCTGGTGTACATCCTGACCGAAGCCGGCATGGAAAAATTTCCCACACGCTACCTGCGCCTGACCACCCGCCTGCTCAGCCAGATGAAGGAAACCATGCCCAAGCCGATGGTGGCGAAACTGTTCAACCAGATCGCCGAGGACCTGGCTGGCGACTACGAAAGTCAGATGCTCGGCATGAGCATGGAAGAACGCCTGGACTTCGTGAGGGATATGCTGGCCCAGGAGGGCTTCATCGTCGAGTGGGAGCACAAGGACGGACAGTACCAGATCCACGAAATCTCCTGCCCCTATTACCAGATCGGCATGGCCCACCCCGAAGTCTGCACCGTGGACCAGACCCTGATCTCGAAGATGCTGGCGCTGCCTGCCAACAAGGTGCAGTGCATCCTCGACGGCGGCGCACAGTGCACGTACGTTATTCAACCGGCGGAAGCCGGCCACCCCACCCAGAGGAATTCATGAGCGAAAGCGACATCAAAGAAATTCAGTGGACGATCCACACCACCCACCCCACGCTGGTGCCCGTGGTGCGGGAAAAACTGGGCGAAGTCATCGATCCCGAGATCGGCATGAGCATCATCCAACTTGGGCTGATTCGCGACGTAATCGTCGAAAACGACATCGCCCGCCTGAAGATGATCCTGACCACACCCTTCTGCCCCTACGGCCCCGCCATGATCGAAATGACCAAGGCCAAAGCTGTCGAGGGCCTGAACATGCCCGTCACCATCGAGATGGGCATGGACGTGTGGGACTTCTCCATGATGGAAGACCCCTCCGCCCTGGATTGGGGCATGTACACGTAGGAACCTGGAAGGTATACCTCCTTCGGCCAGTTCGAGGCATGAAAGTGTAGAAAAAAACAGGCCCTGGTCGAACGGACGGCATCCCATCGCCCCGCGCTTGCGGCTGGCACTTTCGACGGAAACCAAAAGGGTGCATTTCATTGGAGTTAGAACAGGTGGTTGAGTAGGCGACGGGTTTCAACCGAGATGAAACGCACCCAAATCAAAAAGGCTTCGGGACTCCGAAGCCTTTTTGATTGCTCCTCACCGATCCGTGGCGAACGGATCGAAAATCAACCGCAGCCGCCGCCGCTCTTGTCGCGCTTGAGCTGCAGGACGATGCGGGCGTCGTAGGTCAGGTTTTCGTATTCGATCGGGCTGGGACTGCACGACTCGTAGCGCGAACCCAGGGCGGCGGGGAAGGTGTACTTCAACTGGTCGTCGCCCGCCAGCGGGTTGGGCTGGAGCGCGGGATCGTCCTCCGCAAAGAAGCTGATCCAGTTGTTGACGCCGCCTTCGAGCACGTACACGTTCGGCACGCTCGACGCCACCAGGATCTTCCAGGCTTCGATTGCGGCGGTCTCGTCGTTGCTGATCAGGATGAAGACCGAGTTGGCCGCGGGTTCGCTCAACAGGGTGGGGATGACTTCCTGGATGTGGGCCAGCGGCACGTTGACGGCGTTCTCGATGTGGTACAGGTTATAGTCCGCCTCGGAGCGCACGTCGAGGTAGATCGGATTCATGGACTGGTTGTACTGCGCCTTGAAGGCCTCGGCCGGCGTGACGAAGACCATGCGGTTGGCCAACATATCGTCGGCGGAGTAGCTGACCTCCTGCGCGTTCACGGTGCGGGTGAAGGTCACCTGGGCGTAGCGCGATTCGAGGCTGGGCTGGCCGATCAATACCACGGCCACGGCGCCCGCGAAGAGCGCGCCCGCGCCGAACAGGCGCAGTTTCGGCTCGCCGGACATATCCTTCTTGCCGATGATGCGTTCCAACTGCTCCGCGCCCCAGAACATGAACAGGGCCATCAACACCACCAGAAGCACGATCACGCCGATGGGCAGGCCAAAGACCTGGTCGAGGGTGACGCGGCCATAGAAGCCCGCGTTGTTGTACCACTGGGTGAAATACTGCTCGGTCTCGCCGAACAGGAAGGCGCCCACGAAGCCGCCCAGCATGAACATCATGCCGTCGATCTTGCCCGTGGAGGCCGAGGCCAGCGAGGTGGTGGGGCAGAAACCGCCGATGATAAAACCCACGCCCATGATCAACCCGCCGACCACGCCCGAGGCGATGTAGGTGTGATTGACCCACACCTGGCTGAAATCCAGCAGGCCCAGGCCGACCGCGCCGAAGGTCAGCACCATGGCGGTGACGATGGCGGTGAACATGACCTTGAGCACGGTCAGCTCCTTGAAGTAGAACTGCGCGGCCAGCTTGGTGCTGTTGCCGAAGCCCGACATTTCGAGCGTGAAGCCGAAGGCAAAACCAACCAGGCCGAAGAGCAGGTAGGTCCACGGGTTGGCGGCGCTGACGGTGTTGAAATTATCGAGAGGGAATAACATGTCAGCCTCCTAGTTCCACAATTTGCGGACGAAGTAGGCCAGCGCATACGCGCCGCCGAAGATGGAGAACATGATCAGCCATGAGCCGGCGGAAAGCGTGGTGCCGCCTGTCAGGGCCTGGCCCGAGGTGCAGCCGCGCGCCATGCGCGCCCCGTACAGGAAGATCACACCGCCCAGGAAGGCCATCAGCCAGCGGGTGCGGACGGAGATGTTCGGGCCTTTGGTGGTCTCGAATTTCAGGCGTCCGTTGAACAGGCCCGAACTGAAACCGCCCAGCAGGGCGCCGAAGAAGACCGGCACGATCCAGTCGTCCAGCGGATTCTTGTCGCCGCCCGCCATCTTGAGCAGGTAGGGATTATTGTCCACGTGCGAGGGGTTGATCACGTCGACGATCAGGGCGTCGATGCGGCTGGTGGCGCCCGAAGAGCCCAGGCCGTTGCCGGTCAGCAGCAGGGCCAGGAACAGGACGATGCCCAGCACGAATCCGCCGAAATAGGGATGCACATAAGGCTTGGGGCCGTACTGCGCCTTTTGGGGTGTTGCTGGAGTTGCAGTGGTCATAATAAATCTCCTTGTCACGAACGCGAATTACGAAGCGCCTGATTCTTCATGCCGGCCGTGGACTTCCACGTCCTCCCAGCCCGTGACCATCGCGCGGATGGATTCGAGCGGGGTGGCGCCGGTGGTGGTCATGTACACATGCACGATGATGAAGGCCGCAAACAGCCAGGCCACCAGCGAGTGGAAGGGGGCCAGCACGGGCAGGCCGCCGAACAGGTTGGCGATGGCGGGGAATTGCTGCACACCCCACATCAAGGCGCCCGAGAGCATCTGCAGGGGCAGCAGCACCAGCAGGATGGCGAAATAGGTGGCCTTCTGGATCGGGTTCATGCGGCTGTCGGGCCGCTTCTCGAAGGGATGGGCCTCGCCCTTGAAGATGCCGCCGATGTAGTACTTGGCCTGCAGGATGGCATCATCAAAGAAGCCATACGGGCGCGGAATGTATTCCTGAATGCGGCCGGTGGTCAGGTGATAGAAGACCGACAGCAGGGCGTTGAGCACCAGGATGGCGGCCAGCGCGTTGTGGATCAGCACCACGCCGCGGAAGGAGAAGATGCCGAACACATCCGGGCGGTGGATGATCAACCCGGTGAAGAGCAGGATGATGATGGACGTGGTCTGAAGCCAGTGCCAAAAGCGGCGATAGGCTTCGTACATGTACACGGGTTTGGTCTCGACCCTGGCCTTCGGCCTGCGCAGGTAGTTGACGTAGCGGAAGGAGCCGTGGCCAAGCACGCCCAGCAGCGCGCCCACGAAGGCCAGCGCGCCCAGCCAGTCGATCCAGTTGACGCGGCTGGAACCGAAGACGTACATCCTGTCATTGGAAGGTTTGGGCTGGTAGTAAACCGCGCCGTCCTTGAGCATGATCTCGCCGCTGGCGTTGACGTTCGTCCCGCCCACAAAACGGGGCAGCACGCCGTTGGGGGCGTAGGCCGCCAGTTCGATGGGCTGGCCGACGCGCGATTCCTCGGGTGTGTTGTGGCAGGATTTGCAGTCGTTGACCGCATCCTCACCGCGCGCCACGCCGTGGTTGATGCTGTAGGGCTGCACCTGTCCCTCGATGCGCGGATTCTTCAATCCCAGCGCGGAGAGGCGTTCCGCAACCAGGTCCTGCCTGGCCTGCGAGTCGATCTTCAGCTCGCTCTCGTCGAGCGAGCCGTCCGAGTTCGCGTCGAAGGCGGAGAGGATCTCGGGGGCGTAGCCGCCGTCCACGAGGTAGGCCGCTTCCAGGTCCAGCAGGCGCACGGGGCGCGGGCCGTTCGGGTCGTCATAGACCCAGTAGTAGGTGGTGATCAAATTGTAGGGGGCCAGCAGTTTCCCGCCGTCCACGTTGGTGCGGTTGAGCAGGGCGGGTTCGAAGCCGGTGACGAGAGAGTTGACCGAGTTGGGGTCGCCTTCCACGCCGCGGCAGGTTTGGGCGGCCTGCCCATCGGGGTGGATCACGGTCCAGTCGTAGGCCTGGATGGCGGGGGCGTACATCTGCGTGATGTGGCAGGATTCGCAGGCCACGGCGGCCATGTGCTTGTCCACGTAGGGCAGCCAGTCGGCGTGCGCCTGGTTTGCGTCGTGGCAGGAGTCGCAGCGGCGCATGGTGCCCTTCATCTCGGGCGCGACGTTGTATTGGGCGCTCTGACCGCGGGCAAAGTTATGGTCGGGGCGTTGGATGTATTCGCCGATGTCCAGCTTGCGCGGGTCGTAGACCAGGTGGCCCGGGTCGTCGCCGCGGGTCTCCAGCGCGTGCGCGGGATTGTTGAGCGCGAAATGGCAGTCTGTGCATTGCAACTGGCGCTCGGCGTGGATGTCCCAGGAGCGGTTGAGTTCGTTTTTATCGGCCAGGTTGACGCCCGACTCGTTGATCTTTTGGGCGGCGATCACCTGCCCGGTGGTGGCGGTCTGCGGGTATTCCAGGTCGCAGGCGGTGACGGCGAGCGGCTCCTGCGTCTCGGTGTGGATCTCGCCGTGGCAGGCCGCGCAGTTGGCGTTGGTCGGGTCCTGGATGAGGACGTAGCGCTCCTTGAGGTTGCCCTCGGCGTCGAAGGCGGCGTCGTTCCAGAAATAGTCGCTGGTGGTGTGGGTGACGATGCCCGTGCCCACCAGGGTGGCGGTGGCGGCGCTGCCAAAGTCCCCGGCCTGGATGGCCTTGACGCGCTGCTCGTTGTTGGGATCCTGAAGATGGCAGACGAAGCAGTTCATCTCCATCACGCCCGATTTGGACCAGTTCCAGGCCTCGGGCCGACCCGTTTCGGGATCGAGGATGCTGGCCTCGGGGTTTGCCGCGTCGCCCTTCAGGCCGAGGAGCGGCTGGCCGCTGCGGGCGGTGTCGGCGGGTCCGCCGCCGACGACGCGGTTGGCGTTAACCATCAGCCATTCCGCGGTCGAAAGGTCGAGGCGCTCGTCGCCCGGCTGCGAGAGGTAGCGATAGGTGAGCGGGTCCCAGCGGCCAAAGGCGCCGCTGCCGGCGTCCCAGCCATCGGCGGAGGGGGCGTAGGCGCTCAGCCCCAGGTCCGAATGGAAGGCGTGCTTCTGAATGAAGTCGACATCGTGGCATTGTCCGCAGGTTTGCATGGGCGAGACGTCCCCGCCGCTTTTCAAAACCTGTTCGCCGCGGGCGTCGAGCAGCGGAAAGGTGGGATGGATCGGCGAGGCCTCGATGGCGGGCGCGCTGCCGCGGCTGGCATACGCAGACTGGATGCCAAATCCCAGCCCGACGATGAGCAGTCCGGCCAGCAGAAGGGTAAAGGAGAGGTGGCGTTTTTTCATGGTTTGATCCATTTACTTGGATGTGCGTCCGCCCCATTCGATTGGGTCGCCGGGGTAGCCGAGGGCTTCCCAATTCATGCGTCCGTTTTCGCCGTGGCAGCTATCGCATTGCAAAGCCCTGGAGGCGGGCTGGACCATGTGGGTGGTCGGCCAGTACATGTAGGTGGTGGTGAAGCCGTATTGCCCGCTGTACTCCAGCCCGGTGATTGGCGCGGCCAACTCGAAGGCCTGGTCCCAATCGAAGACGCTCCAGAAGCCGCCCTCGCCCGAGGTGACGGGCTGCAGCAGGTAGTTGTTCCCCACATCATAGGGTTGTTTGGAGATGTGGAGCTTGAACGGGAAGATTTTGGCGCGCGGGTCGTCGATGTCCCCGGCCGGCTTGTTGATGTAGGTGACGCCGTCCGCTCCAAGCGGGTCGCCGAGGATGTAGCGGTATTCGTTGCTGCCGTTGAACCAGATGTAGGCCGGGGCAAAGTTCTTTTCGTAGGTGAATTCGCCCTTGATCTTCAGGTAGGTGAAATGATCGTCCACGCGGCCATCCTGCCCGGCTTTCGACCAATCCCAATACACTTTGGTCGGGTCCTGGATGGCCAGGGCGGGGATGTGGCAGGTCTGGCAGGCCACGGCGGCGAGGTGGGTATCGATGCGCTCATCCTCGTGTTTCTGGTCGGAGTGACACTGTTCACAGGAGACCTGTTCCGCAGGGTCGATGGTGTAGTTGTCAGCCAGCAACCGTCCCAACACCTGGTGCCGGGTGGTGACGTGGCAGTCGGTGCATTGGAAGTTCAGCCTGCCCATGTGGACGTCGATGTTCTCGTCGGGGAAGTACAGGCTTTCGTCCAGGTCGCCGTGCTTGACGCCGTTGCCGCCGCCGCCGTCGAAATGGCACTTGCCGCAGTTCTCGCGGGTGGGCAGGCGCACGCTTTGGGCCGCAGCCAGCAGCTCGACACCTTCGGCGGGATTCCCGTAGGGACCTTTGCCGTAGGCGCCCGTGTCGGCGTGACAGGCCAGGCAGTCCACGTTCTCAGGATTGGAGAGGGCCGCTTCGCGCCCCTGTTCCCAGCCGTAGCCGGCATGACAGGTCATGCACCTGTTCTCATTGCCCTGCGAGCCGATGCAGAAGTTGTTGATCTGGTTGATCTTGCCGATGGTCACGGCGGCGTCCCGCCACGGAACATCGAATTCCCTGCTTTCCCAGGTCCAGTGCGTGGTCATCATGAAATCCTGCGCCGCCTCGGCGTGGCACTCCAGGCAGGCGCGGGTCACATCCTGACCGGTCTTGAATTCGCCTTTGACGATGTCGGTGTGGTCGACGGCCACGGGATGCTGGGGAAGTTTCGACCAGGGGTCGTCGCCGGCGGCGGCTTGCCCGGCCGGCGCGAAATACAGGATCGGAACGAGCACGATCAGCAAAATGCCGAGCAGGCCGAGGATCCAGAACGGGAAGGGTTTCTTCATGGAATCTCCTTAAATGAGTTCGGTCACCAGGCTGGCGTGGTAGGCGATGCGCTCGCGCATGACGGCGCGCAGCAGGTCGAGCGCCTGGATCAGGCGCCCGTCGGTCAGGCTGTAGGTGACGGTGGTGCCTTGACGGGAGGTTTGGACCAATCCGCGGTCACGCAGCACCTTGAGGTGGCGCGAGGTGCTGGGTTGGGGGATGCCAAGTTCGACGGTGAGTTCGGTCACGTTGCGTGGCCCCTCACTGAGGGCGTACAGGATGAAGATACGCGTGGGGTCTGAGAGCGCGGAGCAGAAGTCTGCTTCGAGCTGGCTGATTTCCTGTCTGAGAGCGGGTGTAATCATAAATACAGCGCCTTATATTCGTATAAGCGGATATACGCTAAGAATAATACTATTGTGTCAAATTTCACCGAAGTGGAACCTGTCACTTTTTTCTCTGGTTTAATGTCATATTAATTTCGTGGAGGCGGATGGAGGCGCGTCGGTAGAAAATTCCCCCCTGGGTATGGAATGAGCCTGGAGCGGATTGGCAATCGGCCAAAAACTGCGCCTTGCCCTGCTGACTAACACCGTCGAAGAGGGAAAGGATGGCCTGGCTGGATAGTACCAAAGTACCACCCGCCATCTCTTGACCAGGAACGAGGTGGAGTGATACATTTCACAATGCCCATGGGGGCAGTCGAAACAAAGCCTCCCAGACAAAAACTGATGTTCACCGTGAAAGGGGTTTCGCCATGAAACTGTTTGCCAACCTGCTTGTAGCCTTCAGCCTCATCCTGGGGCAGTTCAATTTCCCTGCTTCCGCGCCGTTCCAGGCGGAGAGAGCCACGCCGACTGCGACCGCAACTGCAACTGCAACGCTCCCACCGTCGGAAGATGCGGATCGAGCCACCCCGACCAGCACAAACATCCCCCCTTCTGAAACCCCGACCGCCACGCCGGTCGTCACGGAAACCATTACGCCTGTTCCAAGCGGCACGCCGATTCCTCCGCTCGAAACCGTCCCGCCTGCCGAGGAACCGCAAATTGTCCTCAACCTGACCGCCGAACCGGGCTTCGTGACCCCCGGGGGAAGCAACCTGATCTCCTGGTCGATCGAGGGTATCTCTCCCAGCGAGCACGAGCTCTCCCTGGAAATCAACCTGCCCAAGGGGTTCACCCCCGCAGACAAGGAATTGAAATACGACGAAGCCACGCAGATTCTGTCCATCACCGTTCAGAAGGAAAGCGGGCAATTCGAACTGCTGGCGCAGGAGACCGAGGAACAAGCCGTCCTGCTGGCCTTCCTGGTGGAGAAAGAAACCGTCCTGGCCGAGTTTGCCCTGCCCCTGCCGCTGCATGAGCAGTTCGAGATCGATGAGCGCGGCGGCGAGATCATCTCCGAAGATGGGCAGGTTAAAATCAATTTCCCGGAAGGGGTGGTTCCCGATAAAACCCGTATTTCCCTGGGCAAACCGTCGGGAAGGAATGCCGAGGCTTATCCCTCCGGCAGGCGCCCCTTCGAGATCACGGCTGTCAGTCTGTCCTCTGCGGAGGAATTGCACGAATTCAACCAACCTGTTTCCATCGAAGTCAACTACGAAAGTTTGAATATTCCCGAAGAAAAATTAACGGATTTGTACATTTACTGGTACAACCCGGAGACCGGGAACTGGGAAGCCCTGGATTCCAGCATCGATCGCGGGACAAAAACGATCAGCACGGAAACGTATCATTTCAGTGTTTTCGATATTAACATCAACGACTGGCAGGCGGCGCGCATGCCGACCGTGGATTCCTTCCAGGTCTCGCAGTTTACCGGGGCGGCCACCTATTCCCTGCCCATCAGCGTCCCGGCCGGGCCGGGCGGATTCCAGCCCAGCCTGTCCCTCTCCTACAGCAGCCAGGTGGTCGACCAGGCTACCTTGTTGACCCAAAGCGGCTGGTTGGGCATGGGTTGGTCGCTGGGGACGAGCTATATCGAACGGGATACGCACGGCACGACTTCCGAACTTAGCGACGACACGTTCATGCTGAACCTCAACGGCGTCACCACCCGCCTCCTGAAGAATGGCAGCTACTACGTTTCCCAGGATGAGACCTTCATTCGCATCCAATACAGCACATCCACCCATACCTGGACGGTATGGGATCAACAGGGGAATATTTATCATTTCGATGAAGAATCCACGATGGCCTACCTCACGGACGATTATCCCCCCGAGGCGGCTTACATGACCAACCGCTGGTTGCTGACCCAGGTGGTGAACAAATTCGGCCAGACCATCAATTACTCCTATACCCACCAGACCAAGACCGTCTCGAAGTATGGCATGACCGCTACGACCACGACCGCCACCTACCTGGATGCCATCACCTATGCCAACGGCGAATATAAGATCGTCTTCCAGCGCACCTCCCGCTCCGATTATCCCTCTGCTTACGATACTGACGCTGTCCATCACGAATATTACAAGGAGAAGCTATCCGAGATTCAAATCCAGAGAAAGATTAGCGGCGTCTACACTACAATTCACAGTTACGTCTTTGGTTACGCCAACGATTCCGATGCGGATGTCACCTTCCCCGGGCAATACTTCAACGGCAGCAGTGTGAAGCGCGTTACGCTGCGCTCGATACAGGAGTTCAGCGCAACATTAGGCTCAAACACCCTCCCCTCCCAACCCACCACTTTCCATTATGATGGCCTGCACCTGGTCAGCGCGGACAATGGGTACGGAGGCAGGGTGGAGTTCAGCTATCAACTGTATTACTACCCAACCGCCGCGCCGGAATATCACACCTATGTGTATAACTATGGCGGCGACGGTGAGCCATGTTCCCTGAATCCGTCCAGCCCTTCGCCCTGGGTTGCATTGAGCGGCACGGTTGGCTGCTATGCAGAGGAGAGTGATCGTTATGTGGCGGTCGCCGGCGTGGCCGCCAACCCCGATTACGACAATAGCATCATCCGCCCGGGAGGCGCATACAAACTTTCCACCAATGCGCAGCTCAGCGACCCCAATGCCGTGCTGACGCTGGGGTTGAAGCACGGCAACACCATCGACGCGATCCAGTATGCGGCTGCATCGGGCAACACCGCTACCATCGTCCTGCCGTTTACCGCGAAATCCGCCGAGCCGGTCGTGAAGACCGTCGGGGGTTCCTCGTACATGTCCCGCTTTACGGTTTCATTCCTGACCTCCACCTACCGCGTGAGCGAAAAGCGCATCTATGATGGGGTGTCCAACAACTACATCGCCTATACGTACACGTATGAAGACCCGGCCGTGAACGACGAGGCTCATTCCGAGCACGTATGCACCCTGGAGGATGGGGAAAATTGCGAAGAGTATGTTCCCAAGTATTCCGAATTCCGCGGCTACGGGACGGTGACGGAAAGAGGCCCGTGGCTGATGACCGGGGCCGGCGGGTGGCTTTACGGGCCGGGCGCGATCGTCGTCACGAATTTCAACCAGGACGACCTGTACCGGGGCCGCCCCAGCAGTGTGACCGTCAAGAATTCGAGCAGCGTCACGCTTTCGCAAACCGTCTATACCTATCAGTATGAAGAACTGGACACGAATTATTACCCGTACAAGGATCTTGTGCGCTATTGGGTCGATACCGACAGCGTGGAAAACCGCATCTTCGACAGCGGCGGGACCCAGATCGCGGCGACCCGTTCGGTGTACGATTACAATGCGTATGGCTTGGTCACCAGCGTCAGCCAGGAGCAGAAGGTGGGCAGTTCCTGGAATCCATACCGGGTGACCCTGACCGATTATGATCCCAACACAGAGAGCGTCTACCTGGTGGCTTTCCCCACCCGCCAAAGGGTGTATAACGGCGCGCAGACGAGCCTGCTGGCGGAAACCCTGTATTTGTACGACAACGCGAACATCCTGGGGATGCCCGCGGCAGGGAAATTGACCTCCACCCTGACCCGCGTCAACAGCAGTGCCCTCACCCGGGTCAATTTCGCTTACGATGGTTACGGCAACGTGATCACCGCCACCAGCTACAGCGGCTATGCCAGCGGTACAGGCACAGTCGCCGACCCGTTCAGCACGCCCAGCGGCGCGCGCAGCGAGGATACCGCCTACGATTCGACCTACCATGCCTACCCGATATCCAAGACCCTGCCCCCCAATGCTTCCGGCGTTCGCGCCAGGATGATCTGGGTGTACGACTATAACCTGGGCGTGCCCACCTGCGAAAGCGCGCTATTCCCCTCGACAAACACCTCCCGCACCTGCGGCGCAGCGGAGGATACCCAGGCGGTATACGACGACTTCGGACGCATCGTCAAATTAATTCGCCCGAACAACAGTACGGCCGTCCCGACGCTCGAGATGACCTACGCGCTCGAGACCGTCAACGGAAAACTGAATTTCATCACCACCATCCAGCAGCTAACCATGGCCAGTGAGCCGCGCTTTACCCTGAAGCGCTACTACGACGGGATCGGGCGTTTGCTTGAGACCCAGGTCGGCAGTTCGGTCAACGGCGTATTCACCCAACATAGTTCCACTGCCGTCAGTTATCCCACCCCGAGCCAGGTGGTGGAAACCACCTCCTTTGGCGTGACCACCACCAGCACCAGCGATGCGCTGGGACGCCCACTGACGGTCACTTCGCCGGCCGGGACCGTGTCCTACAGCTACAACGGACTGACCACCACCGTGACCGAACCGGATGCCAACGGCGGGACGCATACCACCGTGAGCGTGTCCGACGTGTGGGGCCGCACCCAATCTGTGACCCCCAAGGATTCGGGCGGGGCGCAGATCGGGCCGAACATCCAGAATACCTACGATCCACTCGACCGCCTGGTGACGACCAGCCGCGGCGGCCTGGTCACCAACCTGTATTACGATATGGCCGGGCGCAAGACCAGCATGATCGATCCCGACATGGGCGCATGGTCCTATACGTATTACCCCTCCGGCGCCCTTTCCACCCAGACCGACGCGCGCAGCTGCACCATCACCATGACGTACGACAACCTGAACCGTCCCACCGGCAAATCTTCCAGCGGCGCGAATGATTGCGTCTCGGTCTCTGCCGCGTATACGTATGACCAGGGTACGAACGGCCTGGGACGGCGGACGAGTATGACCGATCCCAGCGGCTTGACGAGCTGGACCTACGATTCCCGCGGACGGGTGAGCAGCGAAACCAAGACCATCTTTATGACGCCAAACCCGAATGTGACGAAGACCACCAGCTACACCTACAATTCCGCGGATATGCCGCTCACCATGACCTACCCGGACAACAATGAGGTCGTGACCTACGATTACAACGACCAGCTGCTCCTGAACAGCCTGACCAGCAGCCTGGGCGATTCCTACGTGAGCTCCAGCAGCTATGATTCCGCCTCGCGCCTGACCGACCGCGCCCTGGGCAATGGCATGACCCAGAAGTACATCTACCCGGCCAGTTGGGCCACCCAGGGCGGACGCCTGGACAAGATCGTGAGCGGTTCGGGAACCTGGAACGGCTCCAGCTTCACCAATACCGTCCAGAACCTGGATTATGCCTACAATGCCGCGGGCAGCGTCACGCAGATCACCGACCTGAAGAACAACGAGGTGCAAACCTTCACCTATGATTCTCTCAACCGCCTGACCAGCGCGCAGGCCAGCGGGGTGACGGCCGCGGCCTACAACGAGACCTATGCCTACAACGCGACAAGCGGCAACCTGGTCTCCAAGGGCGAGACCGCCAACCCCGAAACGACCAGCCTGGCTGCCTGGTGGAGCCTGAACGAGGCCAGCGGACAGCAGCGCAATGACAGCCATGGGACCAGCCATTTGACGCCCTCCGGCACGGTGGGATCGGTCCCCGGCCAAAAAGGCAATGCGGCCAGTTTCAGTTCGAGCCCGTCCGGCGTGTTGACTGCCAACGACAACGCCGCCATCAGCGCCGGCAACATCAACTTCACCCTGGTGGCGCATTTCTACCCGACCACCGCCAGCGGGACGGCGGTGATCGTCAACAAGGGTTATGCCTGGAACTCGAACCTGCGCGACTATGGCCTGCTGCAATCCAATTCCAACATCGTCTTTGCCGTGGGTAACGGCTCGACCAATGCCGCGGTCAGCGCCCCGTTTTCGGGTATCAACCAGTGGCATACCGTGATTGCCTGGCACGATACCACCTACGACAAACTGTACATTCAAATCGATAACGGCACGCCGGTTTCGGTCAGTTACAGCGGCGGGGCCATCGACTCCACCTACCCGCTGGTCATCGGCGCGCACGTCGGTGGGAGCTACGGCTTCAACGGCCTGGTCGACGAAGTGGCCCTGTACAAGCGCTACCTGAACGCGGACGAACGCAGCTGGCTGTTCAACGCGGGCGCCAGCCGCTCATACACAGAGGTGACGGGTAATACCCTGGTCTACGGCGACACCAACCACGATCATGCTGTGACCGCCCATGCGGGCAACACCTACCAGTATGACGCCAACGGTAACCAGATCACCCGCATCATCGGCGCGGACACGTACAACCTGAAGTACGACGCCGAAAACCGCCTGATCGAAGTGAAGAAGAACAGCGTGATCACCGCCACCTTCCTCTTCGACGGCGACGGACGGCGCGTCAAATCCGTCCTGGGAGCTGAAATCACCCTCTTTTTTGGCGCGCATTACGAGATCAAGAATCCCGGGCCGACCCAGATCGAAACCAAATACTACCTGGCCGGCGGAAGCCGCGTGGCGATGCGTTCCTACACCGTCCCCCAGAACTCGACCCTGACCTACCTGATGGGCGACCACCTCGGCAGCACCTCCCTGGCGGTGAACGCCAGCACCGGCGCAGTGATCGAGACGCGTTATAAAGCCTGGGGCGAAGTGCGCTATACCACCCCCGAGGTGACCCTGCCCACGCGCAACACCTTCACGGGACAGTATTCCTATGTCAGCGACGATGCCACGGATTTGGGCAGCAGCGGATTTGGGTTGATGTTCTACCAGTCACGTTGGTATGACCCTGCGTCAGGTCGCTTCTCGCAGGCCGATACCATCATCCCAGGCGGAGTGCAGGGGCTGGATAGATATGCGTACGTTAACAATTCACCGCTTAATTATGTCGACCCGTCGGGACATTTTGGTCAATGCCATGATGGGCAGAGTGGGTATCAGTGTAGGATGACGCAGACCAGGGCGGCTCAGTTATATGCTAAATGGGATCAAGAAAAAGCGGCCAGCGCAAGTGATCCCTGGAAAATATTCGATGACATGGCTGACGAGAGTGACATCGCTTATAGCTTTCTAGCAGATGGATGTTTTGCCCGGGCGCATTTAATTGCGAAACGTATTCTTGAAAGATATCCCGGTATAATTGTAGAAAAAATTTGGGTAACTGTGACGGAGACCGGTGAAGGGAAAGGTTTTAAACTTGAAGCAGATGGCAATCAATGGATGTTCCATGTAGCGGTGCTCATTACAGTTCCAAATGCGAATGGGGGAACTGATCAATGGGTAATAGACCCCTCTGTGTCTGATAAACCATTGTCAATATATACCTGGACAAATGCGATTGGAGTTCGTTCAAGTGATGTAAAATATGGTTATGTGGATGTCCAGATAACGGCTTTTGGGGAAGCACCCATCAATCCCAAAACGGGTGAAAGATATGAGGGAAGTGGCTTCACTTTTGGGCCAGATCCAACAGATGGCGCCGATGCTTACTCACTGCAACTTATGCTGTATTATATACAATGTCAATCATTGGGGTTGCTTTGCTTAAACCCCCTGCCCATGTACCATTAAGAATAAGTATTTTGATGAGGAACCATGAAAAAACAAAGCTGTTTTGTTTTGAAACCAATCTGGCTGGCCCTCGTAATCCTTGCCTTATCTTCAGGATGCAGTATCGGCAATGATAATTCCTACAACAAGGCATTACCCCCTGCCCCCATGCCCACCGAGGTTGTGGTTTTGCCTGGTTCAACACCTGCAACTATTCCAACGCCAGTGGTTACACCAACGCTTGCCCCCCTTTTATCTTATGAACTTGCCTTCCTGCAAAGCGAAGATTTTGCAAAGCCACCCGGCTTGGGATATACATTGGAATCTTCCTGGCCATTGCTGCTAAAGGCCCACCCGGATCATATTGTTCTCAGTATCACACAAGAGGACATAACGAATTATGATTGGGATGAACAAACAATTCATCTCACCGCTGATAAATCAGCCCTATTTCGAAAAAAATTTATTGATATAAGTTGGGACAAACCAGTAATGCCAGTAGGATTTATAATTTTACTGGACAATGTGCCAGAGTATGGAGGAATCTACACAGCTCCAACTGTACCTGCTGCCTTTCGATATCCTGTGATTTATTGCTCATTTGAGGACGATGACACTATATCCTTGGTAATCCGACCATTTCAATTGGCTGTTGAAATAAGCAAAGGCAATCCCGCCTGGGATTCGATCCTAAACATAAGAGTAAAGGATTTCTTTGAGCGTCTGGGTAAACTGGAATAGAATCCATTGTGCTACACCCATGTCAATCTTCACTTAACCTGCACCAGGGATATTCACCAAAGACGCGCCATCGATATTCGGCAACACTGCGCCATCCGACCCTGCCCACACGCAACACCCCCGCAGTGTAACGGAGGGGGCAGGCCTTCGGCGTGAGCGCTCAGGCGAACGCTCAGGGCAACACTTTTACGGGACAGGTTTCATATATCATCCCCGAGGGGGGCGTCAGTGGCGACGCCACAGATTTCCAACCTTGTGAATCTTGGGTTGTGCCAATAGCAGGGTGGAGAGTCCCCGGGTTCATCCGGCTAAATCGTTATACCGCACTCGGTCACAAATTACGCTTGTTTAGAGAGGGGAAAGCGCAATGTGTGACCGTGGGTATTGTACCTTGCCTGTTCAAATCCGCGCAAAGGCGTATAATTTTGACATGGCGATTCATTCCCTGCCTCCAGTTCCATCCACGAAGAAGCGCGGCCGCGTCTCGATGAAGGTGATCCGCTCGATTGTCCGCCATATTGCGGAGCAGTTCGATCCCGATGCGATCATCCTGTTTGGTTCGCATGCGTATGGCGCGCCCGATGCCCACAGCGACGTGGACCTGCTGGTCGTGATGGACACCCCGAACGGCGAAATGGAAACCATGATCGAGATTGCCAAATCCCTGCCCATCTCGGGTTTTGGCGTGGATGTGATCGTCCGTTCGCGCGAGACTCTCGAAAAACGAAAAAAACTGGGCGACTGGTTCCTGCGGGAGATTACGGAAAAGGGACGGGTGTTGTATGAACGAACTGACACGCGAATGGCTGGATAAAGCCGAAACGGATTTCGACAGCGCCGACCTGCTTCTTCATGCAGGGGAAGTCCCGCTGCCCGATACGGCGGCGTTTCATTGCCAGCAATGCGCCGAAAAATACCTGAAAGCCTTTCTTCAGGAGCATCAGGTTGGGTTCGAGCGGAAACACGACCTGATGCCGCTGCTGTCCCTGTGTGTTTCGCTGTACGCGGAATTCCAGGGCTTGAAGGAGGATGTACAGGAATTGGATCGTTATGCCGTAGCCGTTCGGTACCCGGGCGTTTTGTGAAAGTAAAGCAGGCTCAGTCGGCCTTCCGCGCCGCAAAGAGGGTCAGGGCTTTTGTGAAGAAAAAGACGAAGATTCGATGACACAACACAAAAAGCGGCCCGCGCCATCACAGCGCGGGCCGCATCTTTCCTCTTTCATCTTTCCACTAGAACAGCCCCACCACCTTGCCCGTCTTCAAATCCAGGTCCACGTCATAGAACACGGGACGGGTCGGCAGGCCGGGCATGGTGCGCATGTCGCCCAGGATCGGGTATAGGAAGCCCGCCCCCACGCTGGCGCGGATCTCGCGCACGCTCACGCGGAAACCCGTCGGCGCGCCCTTGACCGCCGCATCCGTCGAGAAGGACAGGTGCGTCTTGGCCATGCAGATCGGCAGGGCGTCGAAGCCCAGGCGGTTGTAGCGCTCGATCTGCTCCTCGGCCTGCGGGCTGTAGTCCACCCCGTCGGCGCGGTAGATCTCGCGCGCGATGGTCTCGATCTTCTCCTTGATGGACATCTCCACGGGATACAGCTGCTTGAAATGGCTCGGCTTCTGCGCGGCCTTGATGACGGCCTCGGCCAGCTTGACCGCGCCCTTGCCGCCGTCGGCCCAGTGCGTCGACACAACCGCATCCATCGCGCCCGCGGCCAGCGCCGCCTGGCGCACGATCTCCACCTCGGCGGGCGTATCCGCGGCAAAGGAGTTGACCGCCACCACCACGTTCACGCCGTACTTGAGCGCGTTCTGGATGTGTCGCTCCATGTTGGGCAGGCCCTTGCGCAGCAGGTCGAGATTCTCGTCGGTGTACTCGGCGGCCAGCGGCTTGCCCGCCACCACCTTCGGCCCGCCGCCGTGCATCTTCAACGCGCGGACGGTGGCCACCAGCACCACCACCGAGGGGATCAGCCCGCTGTAGCGGCACTTGATGCCGAAGAACTTCTCCATGCCGATGTCCGCGCCGAAGCCTGATTCGGTGATGACGTAGCCGTTCTTCCCGACCAGCTTGAGCGCGATCTTGTCCGCAATGATCGAGGACTGCCCGTGCGCAATATTGGCGAACGGCCCCGCGTGGACGATGGCGGGCGTGCCCTCCAGCGTCTGCATCAGGTTGGGCTTGATGGCGTCCTTCATCAGCACCGTCACCGCGCCCGCCGCGCCCAGGTCCTCCACGCTCACGGCCTCGCCGCGTTTGTTGGTGGCCACCACCATGCGCCCGAAGCGCTCGCGCATATCCTCCAGCGAGGTGGTCAGCGCCAGCACGGCCATGATCTCCGAGGCCACCGTGATGTCGTAGCCCGAGCGATGCTCGAAGCCGGCCTCATCCTTGCCCATGCCCACCTGCACCTCGCGCAGGAAGCGGTCGTTGACGTCGATCACGCGCCGCCAGGTGATGGTGGCTTCGTCGATGTCGAGGCGCGCAAAGCGGGCGCGTTCCTCGGGCGTCAGGGCGTTGGGGTCGGTCTTGTCGATGCCGAGCTTTTGCAGCCGCCTCAACATGCTGGGTGAGAAGCGGCGGTTGCCCTTCTTGTCCAGCGGGCAGAGCGCGTTGAACAGCTTCTCGTCGTCCTGGGTTTTCTCGTGCATCACGCGCGCGTCCAGCGCCGCCGACACCAGGTTGTGCGCCGCCGTGATGGCGTGGATGTCGCCCGTCAGGTGCAGGTTGAAATCCTCCATCGGGATGACCTGCGAGTAGCCGCCGCCCGCCGCGCCGCCCTTGATGCCGAAGGTCGGGCCTTGCGAAGGCTGGCGGATGGCGGTAATGACCTTCTTCCCCAAATGCGCGCCCAGCGCCTGCGAGAGTCCCACCGTGGTGGTGGTCTTGCCCTCGCCCAGCGGGGTGGGGGTGATGGCGGTCACGTCGATGTACTTGCCGTCGGGGCGCTTCTGAAGGCGCTCATAGGCTTCGAGCTTGATCTTGGCCTTGTACGGCCCGAACAATTCCAGCTCATTGGGTTTCAGCCCCAGTTCCTCCGCCACCTGGGTAATCGCTTTCAGCCTGCCCGCCTGCGCGATCTCGATGTCCGAGGGCACGGGACGCAGCAATTTGATGCGGGTCGGTTGGAAGCCCTGCTTTGGCGCGGGGGCTTTCTTCTTCGCCGCGGCCTTCCTTGCGGCGGATTTCGGTTGGGTCTTTGCTTTCGTTGCCATGTTTGCTCCTCGCTGAAAATGGAAATTCAAGTTTATTTTGGACGATTTTTACCTTTAAGGCAATAGCCTTCCATCCCCCGCGGCAGGTATTTTTGTCATGCCGAAATCCGCGTGCCCGGCGCGTCCCCGCTCAACGCGCGCCCCAGAACGCCGGGTTCCTCCGCCGAGAAGATGAGCGCCTCCAGCCTGTCGATTTCCTGCACCAGTTCGAGCATCAGCCCGACCTTGGATTCCATCCCGCCCGTGACATCCGCCCCGTGGGAGCCGCCCACGCCCGCGCGCAAATCTTCCCTGGACCTCGGGCTGATTCCGCTTAACAGCCGCGTCCTGGCTGGGAAGTCGGCCCACACCCCCGCCTCCAGGCCCGCCAGCAGAATCCGCCCGGGGCGCAGCTGGCGCGCCAGATGTTGGAACAGGTCCTCGGTCGAGAGGATCGTGCCGCCGCGCGCCTCGTCGAACACGGTGTCGCCGTAGACGACCGGCAGAATCCCGTTCTCCAGCGCCATGCGGATCGGCGTCGTCTCCCAGGCCGAGACCTTCCCATCGCTGGCGATGACCGCGCCCGAGGGTGGAAAGGCCAGCGCCGGGAGGCCCGCCCCGTGCAGCGCATCCATCACGAAATGATTCAACTGGGCAGCCTGGTAGTGGACTTCGGCAAAGCCCTTCCAGCCTTCGGCCCCACGCACGCCCTTGCGCGTGCCGTATGCCTTCGCGGCGGTGTGGCCGAAGGAGCCTGAGCCGTGCCCGAGGATCAGGCGCATGCCGCTGCCGCGCGCGCGCGCCGAGGCGATCTGCGCCGCCAGGTCGGCCAGCTTGTCGTGGCGGGCCACGTAGGGACGGGTCTTGTCGGTGATCAGCGAACCACCCAGTTTGAGCAGGACGAGTTCATTCATGGCTCGGTTTTACCACTTCCCCACCCGGGCTGCAACCTTTTCCCCGCAGGCCGGCTTGCCCGAGTTGGGAATTCACCCGCGGGTATGAACTTGTCCCTGTCGTTGCGGGGCGGGTGTCATTTCATTCAACGCCCGCGTGAAACTCCCGACCATCTTCTCCAGGTTGATTTCCTCGCTGACGATGCGGTACGACTCTGCGCCCATTGCGCGCAGGCGGGCGGGGTCGGAGAGCGCGTCCTGCAACGCGGCCAGCAGCGCGGCGAAATCGCCGGGCGGAATCTGCCAGCCGTTGCCCGCGCGAACCAGGTCATCCTGTGTGCCATCCCCCTGGGCGACCATGACAGGCAGCCCGTGACTCATCGCCTCCTGGACGGCCAGTCCGCCCGTGCCTGGCAGGACGAACAGGTCGGCTTGCGTGAAATACGGCGTCAACGCCTCCCCGTGCCTGGCTCCGACAAACTGCGCCGAGGGGTATACCTCGCGCGCCAGGGCTTCGAGCGCCGCGCGCTCAGGCCCATCGCCGACGATGACCAGGCGGGGGGAAACGTCGAGTTGGGCGCAGGCGCGCAGCAACAAGTCGACCCGTTTTCGGGATTGCAGGCGGCCAACGAAAAGAAGGGACGGGTTAACGTTTAACGTTGAACGTTTAACGTTAACCGTCGGCCTGCGTGAGACGGAGTTGTGCGCGACGAAGATTTTGTTGGGGGGGAAACCCAGGGCGGCGTACTCGTCCGCGCCGCGCTGACTGTAGGCCAGCAGGCCGTCGAACTGGCGCAGGAAGGCGAGGCGGCGCGTTTGGCGGAATCCAGCCAAAGGTCCAGACAGGGGCGGGGAGCCGAGGCCCCAGCCCAGGACGGGGCGGCCCCGTCGGCGCATCCACTGCACGGCGGCGGGTGTGGACAGGTAGCGCGGGTTGGCCTCCACGATCAGCGCGTCGGGATCGGTTTGCTCCAGCCAGTCGATGACTCCGCGCTGGCGGCAAAGGTAGAACGGCCCGGAGAAGAAATGCACGTTTTGCGCGGGTGTGAGGCGCGCGATGAGCGGTTCACCGCTGGCGATGCTTTCCACGGGGCGCGGCTGGCCCGCGAAGAGACTCAGGCCGCCGTCGCAGGCTTCGGCCAGCAGGTCGAAGAATGGCACGCGGTAACTCGGCAGGACGCGTTGCTGCAAGGCCAGGCGGCCGGGGAAGGTGTTTGTCATGGCAGGGGCCGGCACCTGGAATAGATCAAAGCCGCTTCGTCCTGGTACTGCTCGCACCACTCCGCGGAGCGCTGCACGGCAGCGACCAGGTGCTCCTGCGTGCGGGCCAGGAATAGCAGGTTTACGCCTTCGTCCGCCAGGCGTTCCTCCCAGCCCTCGCGCGCCGACTGCACAAAGAGGTAGTCGTCCGCCTGTTCCGCGGTGAAGATGACCTGGATGCGCGTGTCGATCCACACGGGGCGCGCAGGCGTGGCGTGGATGAGATAGCTGCCGAAGACCACGTCGTTCCACATGGGGCCGGGCAGCTCGGGATGGCGGTTCAACCAATCGGCGGCGGTTACGGGGGTGCCGGGGCTGAGCGCGGGCGGGGCTTGCTTCCACCAGGTTTCGCGCAGCCCGGGCAGGAGCATCAGCGGCATGGCGAGCAGCAGCAGCCCCAAGGCGTAATTGAGGCCCGGGATGTTCGCCCCGGCTCGCCCGTCGAATCTTGCGAGGATGGCTTCGGGCATGAGGCAGGCGGCCAGCGCGGCCAGGATGAACAGGTCCCAGATCACGTAACGGACGCCCGTCAACGCGAACCAGCCGAAGGCCAGAAAGAGCATCCACTCGAAGGCGGAGAGGCGGCGGCGGGCAAAGGCGGCCAGCGGCGTGAGCAGGATCAGCCAGGCGAAAAAGATGTTCATCTGCCAGCCGCGGTTGAGCGGCGGCAGCCACTCGGGGCTGAGGTCGCGGATGCCTGGATCTGTAAACGTGCCGATGACCGCCTGCCATAGCGCCAGCCCGCGCGGGTTGAGCAGGGTGACCGCCAGCGCGGCCAGCGCGGCCCAAAAGAGCTGCCTGCGTTCGCCGCCCCCAAAAACGAAGGCGATGCCGGTCAAAACGAAGAACAGGATGAAGGACCCGTGCAGGTTTGCCCAGGCCCAGCCGATGGGGATGAGCAGCCAGGCTTTCCCATTCCGCTGGTTCCAGCGGAACAAAATCCACAGGGTTGCCGCGAACAGCGGATACGCAAATAATTGCGGGCGCACGCTCCAGTTGCTGCTGCCCGAAAGCCCCGCCAGCAGGATGAGCAGGCTCGTCAGCCGCGCGCCCATCCCATTTTCGCGCATCAACAGCCAAAGCTGGGTGTAGGCGGCCCCGATCGATGCGGCCGCCAGCAGGGTCGTCAGCGGAATTCCGCCCGCCTGGTACGCCAGCCAGAGGATCACCGCCGAAAGCCAAGACTGGTACACAATGGGCTGCCCGGCTTGAATCGAGCTGTAGGTATCCGTCACCGGCACGATGCCGTTTTGTAATACCTCCCGGCCCAGGCGCAGGTACCACCAGTAATCATTTGGCTGGAGGGGCAGAAGCACGGCGATTGCCAGCAAAGGGAACAATGCAATGCCGAGCCAGAGAAAGTCGTGGGAGCGTTGGCGGGGGGTCATAAAAATCCTTTTGGCGGCGGGCAGCAGGTCGTTGGCATCGTCCGTCATCCCACGTGCGGGGCGGCGTAGGCGGGCGACTTGTGGACGTGAACCACCTTCCAGGCGCCGTCCAGTTTGATGAGGACGCGGCTTTCGTTGTGGGCCGCCACCTTGACTCCGCCGGGCAGCGCCGTGCTGACCAGCAGGGTGTAGCTGGCAATGGCCGTGTCGCCGTAGCGCTGAATGTGCAGGTTGGACAGGTCGAAGCGGGTGTGGCCGCTTTCTTCCGCGCCAAAGACCGTTCCGCGCGATGCGTTCGAGGTCATCATGAATTCATGGAAGGGCAGCCCGTCCAGGCGGTGCGGCGTGACCCACCACTCGTAGAGGGTCAGGTCTTCGGCGGTGGTGGCGCGATAGGCAGCCAGGTCGTTCTCCTGGACTGCTTGCAGGTGGCGCAGTAGAAAGTCGCGGATTTCCTCGTGCATTCAATCCTCCAGCAAGGCTTTGAGGTAGCGGTCGACCATCGCGTCCAGCCCCAGCGCAGATTCAGCCTGGGCGCGCGCGGCCCGGCGGAAGCGCAGCGGGTCGCGCAGGATCTCGGCGGAGGCGCTGGCCAGGGTCGGGACATCGGGCGGCTCGATCTTCCACGGGTCGCCGCCGTAGGGGACGAGTCGGCCCGAGTCGCCGGGCACCAGTTCGTTGAGCGCGCCGGTGTCGAAGGCGGCCACGGGCAGCCCGCAGGCCAGCGCTTCGATGACGGCGTTGGGGCAGGCGGCGTTCAGGTCGGCGGAGAAGAACAGGTGCGCGGAGCGGTCGATCTCGGGGATGCGCTCGCGCGGCACGCTGCCGACCCAGTCGATCTTTACGCGGCTGCGCGAATCCACGCGCGCGCGATGTTCATCGGTGATTTTGCCGACCACCACCAGTTCCATTGGGAGGCCGTGCCGCTCCTGCAAGGTCTCGGCCAGGGCGAGGGCGTTGTCGAGGCCCATGTCGTAGCCGCCGCCCAGGCTGGCTTCGACGAGTAACAGACGATAGGGCGGGTGGGGCGGATTATCCCGCCCTACGGGCGAATACACGTTCAAATCCACGCCGTTATGGATGGTGACGGAGGGGACGCGGGGCTTGCCGTACCAATCCTCCCACCAGCGGCGCGAGAACTCGCTTTGATAGATGATCCTGTCGGCGATATTGGCGCGGATGAAGGACAGCGCGAGGTTGCCATATTCGGCGCGCAGGAAGTGCTTGAGGCCGGTGCGGCGGCGGCGATGCACCCAGTTGATGCCGTCCAGGCGCTGGACGACCCGCTCCCCGCGGCGGCGCGCCTGCCATAACGGGAGCAGGCGGCGGGTCCCGGCGATGACGAGCACGGCATCGGCCGGGGCGGAGAGATCGTGGGTCAGGTCCACGCCGCGGGCGCGCAATCCCGCCTCGAATTTGAGTCGGAAGGAGGCCATGCCGCCCGCTTCCACCTGGGGGGTGATGCAAATGCGAGACATAAAAAGATTATACCGTGACCGTGTCTTATGGTATGCTTAACCCATCTCATTTGGGAGTCGTCCATGTACGTAGCCATCGAAGGCGTGATCGGTGTGGGAAAGACTACGCTGGCGCGCCTGCTTCAACCCCGTTTCAGCGCCGACCTGTTGCTGGAAATCTTCGAGGAGAATCCCTTCCTGTCCGATTTCTATGGCGACCGCCAGCGCTACGCGTTCCAGACCCAGATCTTCTTTTTGCTCAGCCGCTACCGCCAGCAGAACAGCACCGTGCCGGGCATCCTCGGTGCGGGCAGGAGCCTGCTGGCCGATTACACCTTCGCCAAGGATGCGTTGTTTGCGCGCATCAACCTGGGCGGCGACGAGTTGACCATGTACGACAAGGTGCATGAGGCGCTGGGCGAGAAGATTCCCAAGCCCGACCTGGTGCTGTACCTGCAAGCCAGCACGGAGGTGTTGATGCAGCGCATCGCCTTCCGCGACCGCCCCTACGAGCGCCAGATGGAGCGGGGGTACATCGATGAGTTGAATCACGCCTACGACGAATTCTTCTCCAGGCCCTATGACCACACGCCCATCCTGACCATCGATACCAATACCTTGAACATCATCCAGAACGCGGAGCATCTCAACTATATCGAAAATCGCATCCGCGAAGCGCTCGGCCTGCTGCCGTTCCAGCCGAGCCTGCCGCTGGCCGAGGCCTGAGAGGAATTATGCGCGTCACCCGAGATACCTTGATTCGCATTGCGAAGGAAACGGCCCAGGAACGGGCTTTCAACGACCGCGACATTGTGGCCGCCTACCTGACCGGCTCCCTGGTCGACCAGCCCGACCCGATGCTGGGCGGCGCCGCCGACATCGACCTGATCTTCGTCCACGCCGCCGCGCCCATGCAGAAGCGCGAGCTGGTCAAGCTGACGCCCGATTTTCACCTCGATATCGGGCACCGCGCGAAAGCCGAGTTCAAGTCTCCGCGTGAGCTGCGCGGCGATCCGTGGCTGGGCTACGAGATGTTCGCCCCCATGCTGATCTACGAGCGCGAAAAGATCTTCGACTTCGTGCAGGCCGCCCTGCGCGCGGGCAACGAGTTCGAAGGCCCCGCCATGACCTTGCAGCGCTGCCGCAGGCTGTACAATCATGGCCGCCAGATCTGGATCGACCTGAGCGACGTGGAGCAGGGCGGGCCGAAGGAAGTCTCCAAGTTCTACAAGTCGTTGTTTCATGCCGTCAATGCCATCGCCGAGTTGAGCGGGCCGCCCATTCAGGAGCGGCGGCTGCTGTTGGAATTTCCCGCGCGGGCCGAGGCGGCCAGTCGCCCGAACCTGACGGCGGGCCTGTTCGGCCTGATCGGGGCGGGCGGCGTGGGGGCGGAGACCCTCTCCGCGTGGCTGCCGCAGTGGAAGGAGGCCTTCCTGGCCGCCAGCGGCAACGCCAGGGTGGATGGACGTATCCATGCCGCGCGCGCGAATTATTACGAGAAGGCCTTCAAAGCCATGCTGGAGAGCGACCACCCGAGCGCCGCGCTCTGGCCGTTGATGCAGACCTGGACGCTGGCCGCGCAGGTTTTGCCCGGGGAGGATGCCGCTCCCTGGCTGGCGGCTTCCACTGCCCTGGGGCTGGCGGGCGGCAACTTTGCCCAACGCGTGGAAGCGCTCGATCAGTACCTCGACGAGGTCGACATCCTGCTGGAGGAGTTCGCCGCCGCCAATGGGTTGGATACATCCGCATAGCCTGGAGTGCAGACTTCAGTCTGCGCTTGTAAAAGAAAAAAGCGGACTAAAGTCCGCACTCCGAAAAAAGAAGGCCCCACTCGATCAGGAGTGGGGCTTTTGTTTCGGAAACTGTCAGGCACAGGCCTGACCTACAAGTCGTCGTCCCCGCCGCCGGCAGCGCCGCCCAGGTCGGGCAGGGCGGACTCGATCTCTTCGGGGCTTTGACCCGATTCGAGTCGGTCGACCACGTCATCGAATTCGGGCGGCAGGTCCTCGCCCATCTCGCGGCCCATCTTGCGCATCATCGACCCGAGCGCCTTCGGGTCGTCTTCCAGGCCTTCGAAGCCGGAGAAGTCGTCGGCCATGCTTTCCATGCGGCTGTCTTCGGATTTCAGGATGCGGATGCGGTTGAGGCGGCGCTTCACATCCGCGCTGCCGCACAGGGAACAGGTGACTTTCTTCACGCCGTATTCGCTGTAGGTGAGGAATACATCGAAGCGCTGGCGGCAGGAGAGGCAAATATAATCGTAGGTAGGCATGTCCCAATTTTAACGGAATTCGCCGCCGGCGGGGAGGAAGCGGGTACAATTGCCGCATGAATTCCGATCCCGATTTCGACATCTATCATCCCGCCCCGTTGTTGATCGTCATCTCCGGCCCTTCGGGCGCGGGCAAGGATACGGTCGTCCAGCTCATGCAGGCGCGCGGACTGCCGTTCCATTTCGTCGTGACCGCCACCACCCGTCCCAAACGCCCCAGCGAGGTCAATGGCCAGGATTACTTCTTCGTCTCGAAGGAGGAATTTGCGCGCATGATCGAGCAGAACGAGTTGATCGAGTATGCCATCGTGTACGGCGATTACAAGGGCATTCCCAAGTCGCAGGTGCGCCAGGCCCTGGCCAGCGGCCAGGACGTGGTCATGCGGGTGGATGTGCAGGGCGCAGAGACGGTGCGCAAACTGGCCCCCGAGGCGCTGCTGATCTTCATCACCACCGAGAGCGGCGAGGAGTTGGAGCGCCGCCTGCGCGAACGCAAGACCGAGACCGTGGCCGAACTGGCCCTGCGCATTGCCACCGCCCGCAAGGAGTTGAAGCGCGTGGAAGCCTTCGATTACGTCGTGCTCAACTGCGACGACCGCCAGGAGGAGACCGTCGACACGATCAAGTCGATCATCGACGCCGAGCATCACCGCGTCAAGCCGCGCAAGGTGAGTTTGTGAACGAAAACCCGCTCCCGCCTGCCTCCCCGCCTCGGGCGGTGCGTGTTCCGCTGCCGGTTTCCGTTCCCTATGCGACCTATGTGATCATCGGGGTGACAGCGCTGTTCTACGTTCTGCAACTGGTCAGCGTTGCCGTTTTTGGAAGCGTTGTTCAGGGGGTGGATTACCTGGAATTGTACGGCGCGCGCATCAACGAGCTGATTCGCGCGGGGCAAATATGGCGCTTCTTCACGCCCGCATTGCTGCACGCTTCGCCGCCGCACCTGCTGTTCAACATGTATGCCCTGTTTTCCTTTGGGTCGAATCTCGAACGTCATTTCGGGCACGGACGCTTCGTTCTGCTGTACATTCTAGGCGCGTTCGCGGGTAACGTGTTTTCCTTCCTGCTGATGGGCGATGACAGTTTCTCCGTTGGTGCTTCGACGGCTGTTTTTGGGTTGATTGGTGCGGAGGGGATCTTCCTGTACCAGAACCGCAAGTTGTTCGGGGCACAGGTCAAAAGCGCCATCAACAACGTGATCTTTGTTCTCATTATGAACATGTTCATTGGCTTGCGTCCCGGCATCGACTTGTGGGGACATATCGGCGGCCTGTTCGGCGGGCTGATCTTCACCTGGTTCGGCGGTCCCAGTTGGAAAGTGGAGGGTATCTTCCCCTCCTTCAGTTTGGTGGATGAACGCACGGCACAGGACATGCTTATCGCCGTTATGGCAGTCGTGCTGCCGTTTGTGGGGCTGGCGGTATGGGGGATGATGAAGTGAGTTTTTTGTAATACCCAAAAACCTTAACGCCAAGGCGCAAAGGCGCAAGGGATTTTAGAGTCCGTTCACCACACGGTGGATGCCGTGCTTGACAAGCTTCTCCCCAAAATTTATGACCAGGCCGAGCTTCAATCCTGTCAGGCGTAAATAGGTCAGGGTCTGGGATTCGAAAATGGGGTGATACCCCGAGACCGCCTTGCATTCGACAATGACCAGTTGATCGACCAGAATGTCCAGCCGCAGCGGCGACTTGAGCACCTGTTCTTTGTAGAGAATGGGAACAAATTTTTCGTATTCCACAAATCTCCCCCGTGTTTTCAATTCGAATATCAATGCCTCGCGGTACACGCTTTCGAGCAACCCTGGTCCGCCCAGGGTGCGATGTACCTCAATGGCCGCTTCGACAATGACCTGACTGATCTGATTCTCGTTCATCGATTTTCCTCCTGATCTTTGCGGCTTTGCGCCCCTGCGTTAAGGCCTCTCCATTGTTGGAGAGGCCTTTTGAGTTTGACTAACTGACGTGCGCCAGGCGCGGGTCGAGGGCGTCGCGCAGGCCGTCGCCGAGCAGGTTGAAGGATAGCACGGTCAGCATGATGGCCAGGCCCGGGTAGAAGACCAGGTGCGGGGCAGTGAAGACCTGGTTGCGTTCCGCGCCGAGCATGGAACCCCACTCGGGCGTCGGCGGCTGTGCGCCCAGGCCCAGGAAGGAGAGCGCCGCGGCGTCCAGGATGGCGGTGGCGATGCCGAGCGTGCCCTGCACGATCAACGGCGTCAACGCGTTGGGCAGGATGCGGCGAAAGAGGATCTGGTTGGTGTTGCCGCCCAGCGCGCGCGTGGCCGAGACGTAGTCCATCTCGCGCACCGAGAGCACCGAGGCGCGCACCACGCGCGCATAGGAGGGAATGGAGACGATGCCAATCGCCAGCAGGGCGTTGATCAACCCGGGGCCGAGCACGGTCACGATGGCAATCGCCAGCAGCAGCGAGGGGAAGGCCAGCAGCACGTCCATGATGCGCATGATGACGTTATCCACCCAGCCGCCGAAGTATCCGCTCAACGCGCCCAGCACGGTGCCGATCACAATGGCAAAGCTGACCGTGGCCAGGCCGACCATCAGACTCAGGCGCGAACCGTACAGCAGGCGGCTGAACTCGTCGCGGATGTTGCCGTCGGTGCCGAGGATGTGTTGGGGCTGGTCGGTCGGGCAGCCGAACAGATGAATGCAGGGTGAGGAGCGCTTGTCCAGATTCTGGGGCGGGTTGACATCCAGCATCGAAAGGGTCGGGGAATAGGGCGCGATCCACTGGGCGGTCAGCGCCACGAAGACCATTATGCCCAGAATGACCATGCCCAGCATGGCCGATTTGCGCTTGAAGAGCCGCCGCCAGGTGATCTGCCACAAACTGACAGATTTGAGGGACAGTCCTTCCGCGTCGAGTTTTGCGATTTTGATGGGTTCGGCAGGCATGGGACCGTCCTAGTTCAGGCGAATGCGCGGATCGAGGTAGGCATACGAAATATCCACGATCAGGTTGAGGACCACGAAGAATACGGCGATGACCACCGTGAAGGCCTGGACGATGCCGTAATCGCGGGCGGTGATGGCGTCGTACAAAATGCGCCCCACGCCCGAGAGATTGAAGACCGTCTCGGTCAACACCGCGCCGCCCAGCAGTCCGCCCAACGACAGGCCGATGACCGTCACCAGCGGCAGCAGGGCGTTGCGGAAGGCGTGCTTCATGATGACCACGTTGCGGGTCAGGCCTTTGGCGCGCGCCGTGCGGATGTAATCCTGGCCGAGCACCTCCAGCATGGCCGAGCGCGCCATGCGGGCGATCAGCGCCATCGGGATGGTGCCCAGCGCCACGGCGGGCAGGATCATGTGTTTGAACGCGTCGCCCAGGGTCTCCCAATCGGCGGAGAGAATCGAATTGAGGATGTTCATGCGGCCGATGAAATCTGCCAGGGTGAAGAAGAAGCCGCTCTCCAGGGACAGCCCCCAGGCCTCATAAAAGGGCTCGGTGATAATGCCGGGCGAAAGACGTCCCGAAGGCGGCAACTGGAAGGGGGTATCTTTAAGCGCCAGGGCAAAAACGTAAGCCAGCATCAACCCCAGCCAGAAGACCGGCATCGAGACGCCGATGTTGGCCCATAACATGGTCAGCACGTCGACCCAGGAGTTATGGCGCACCGCCGAGATCACCCCCAGCGGCACCCCCACCAGGATACTCACCAGCAGGGCCGAAAACGCCAATTCCACCGTGATGGGCAGGCGCTCCATCAGCAGGTCGGTCACGGGCTTGGAGAAGCGGAACGAGCGCCCAAAGTCGCCATGCGCGATCTCGTTGACATACACCCCGAACTGGACCAGGATGGGCTTGTCCAGTCCGTGACGTGAAATAAATTCATTGCACACGGCGTCGGTGGCCTTTTCCCCCAGCATGGCGCGGCAGGGGTCGCCGGGGATCAGGCGGCTTAACGCGAACGTGGCAAATAAAATTCCAATGAGGACGGGAATACTGAGCAGGAGTCGTCGCAGGATGTAAGTGGTCATGGTTCCTTTGGGAAACCCCCGGCAGGGCGAACCGCGCCGGGGGTCTGAAAGGGTCGAACCGTTCCGAAGCTTACTCGGCTGGGGCGTTCAGGAACGGGCCGAAGAGGCCGCTCCAGTAGGAGAACGCGCCGGTGTTGCCGGTGTGCAGCGGGTGGGCCGCATCCCATTGCAGGATGAGCGAGAGCACCACGTCGTTGGCATCCAGCATGGAGCCGTCATGGAATTTGACGCCCGGGCGCAGGTGGAAGGTCCAGGTCATCAGGTCCTCGCTGGCTTCGTAGGATTCAGCCAGGACGGGTTCCACAGCGGTGCCGGCCGTTTCGTAGCCGAGCAGGGACTGGGTCACCTGTTCGCAGGCGCGCAGGGACTCGCCGTCGGTCTCATCCGCGCAGTAGAGCGAGATGGGTTCGGCGTTCTGCATCCACACGAAGGTGTCGGCGCCGTTGTCCATCACCGAGAAGTTCTCATTGCCGAGCGGGCTGGCGTGGCCGCCGGTCACGGTAGCCTTGTAGGCCACCGCGGAACCGCCGTGGGCAACGGGGATCATCGGGACGTGCTGCTTGATGAGGTTGTTGGTTTCCTCGTAGAAGGGCATGCGGTCGGCATCGGTGGCGCGTTGGGCGCCGTTCTCGATGGCAGCCACGAGGTCATCGTACTTGTCGCCGAACTGCTTGGAGGAGCCGGCGCCGAAGTGATAGCCCACGAAGTTGGTCATGTCAGGATAGTCCGCGCCCCAGCCCAGCAGGTGCAGGCCGTCGAGCGAGCCGGAGTCAGCCGCATCGAGGAACGCGCCGGATTCCATCACATTGATCTCGACCGTCACGCCCAGGTTTGCGAGCAACTGGGCCTGGATGTCCTGCGCCACCACGTTCGGGTCGGGCAGGTAGCCGCGCACCACGTCGCGGTAGTGCAGCTTGATGGTCGGGAAGGGATTGCCTTCGTTATAGCCGGCTTCTTCGAGCAGGGCCTTGGCGGCTTCGGGGTCGAAGTCGTACCAGGATTCGCCCACGCAGCCGTTCGGGATGGAGCAGGGGGTGAAGTGGGAGGCCACTTCGGAGCCAGCCGGGTAGAAGTTGTCGACGATGCGCTGGCGGTCGATGGCCTGGGCAAAGGCCTGGCGCACCAGTTCATTGTCGAACGGCGCAAAGGCATTGTTCATGCCGATGTACATGATGTTCAGGGCCGGGCGGGTCATGAGGGCCAGGTTCGAGTCGCCTTCGACGGTGTCGAAATCATCCGGGCCGACATTGTCGATGCCGTCCACCGTGCCGGACTGCAGTTCGAGCAGGCGCTGGGCCGATTCAGTGCCCCAGCGGAAGACCAGGGTGTCGGCCGGGGCTTTTTCACCCCAGTAGTCGGGGAAGGCCTGGAAGACCAACTGGTTGCCGCGTTCCCACTCGGCCACGTAGTACGGGCCGGTGCCGATGGGTTTCTCGAGCAGTTCGCCATTGCCGCCGGTCGATTCGAGATATTCACTCGGCTGGACGGCGAAGGAAGTGAAGGCGATCTTCGAGGGGAAGGCGGGGTCGGGCACGCACAGCGTGATCTTGACGGTCAGTTCGTCCACCGCTTCGATGGACTTGATCTCGCCGCCGTATTCGCAGTCGGGCGCCATGAGGCTCAGGCCTTCATACGCGACCACCTCGGTGGCGGGAACTTCGGTGGCCGGCGCTTCGGTGGCGGGAGCTTCGGTGGCGGGGGCCTCAGTGGCCGGCGCTTCGGTGACAGGCGCGGCAGTGGGCGAACCACATGCCGCCAACAGCAGGCTGGCCAGGACGACCAGCGTAAGCAGAACAGAGATTTGGCGTTTCACAGTTTTCTCCTCCGGAGATGAAAAAATGGATGGTGCAGCGGGCACATACAAGCTGGAGGGGAGTGCGCTTGCCGCGCCCCGTCCTCCTTGCAAGTATGCAAATAAATTATACAGCAAAAGTCGGTTTTTCGACCCCGCCGGGGAAAGTGACTTCCTCCCCCCCTCTGACCGGTTTTTTTGTACTTCCGATGGATGGCAGGGCCAGTCCTACAATGGAAGCGGCTGCCCGAATCCATTCAGCCGTACCCCGCCAGGCTGCGCAGGCCACAGTCCGGGGATCTTCGTTCCACAGTGCGGGCAGGCGCCCTTCCCTGTGATGTGATAGGCGCGGATGACGTATCCGCGGCGCTGGACCAGGGCGCGGTTGCACTGCGGGCAGGTTGTATCCTCGTATTCCCCCACCCGCCCCGGCAGGTTGCCCGCGTAAACGTAATGCAGCCCGGCCTCGCGCCCGATGTCGGCGGCGCGCTGGAGTGTGGCCGCGTCGGTGTTGGCGGGGCCGGTCATCCTGTACGCCTTGTGGAAGGCGGTCACGTGCCAGGGGATGTCGGGCGAGAGGCCCGCCAGGAAACGGGCGGCCTCCCACAGCTCCGCGTTGGAGTCGTTGAAGCCGGGGATGACCAGCGTGACCACTTCGACCCACAGTCCCAGGTCACGCGCGCGCTGGATTCCATCCAGCGTATTTTGCAGCACCCCGCCCAGGCTGCGATAGTTTTTAGCGTTCATGCTCTTCAGGTCGACCTTGTAGGCATCCAGGTAGGGACGCAGGTATTCCATCACCTCGGGCGTGTTGTTGCCGTTCGAGACGTAGGCGCATTTCAAGCCGGCAGCCTTGGCCTCCTTGAAGATCGCGGCGGCCCATTCGCTGGTAATGAGCGGTTCATTATATGAAGAAACGACGATGGATGCTCCCGCGCGCTGCGCCGCCTGCGTCACCTGCTGCGGCGAAATGCGGCGAATGTACTGCACAGCCTCCTCCGAAGCCGGGTCGCGCATGGCCTGGGAGGTGAAATGATTCTGGCAATTGGCACAGTGGAAGTCGCACCCCAGCATTCCAAAGGTCAGCGCATTTGCGCCGGGCAGCACGTGATTGAAGGGTTTCTTCTCGATGGGGTCGCTTTGCAAAGCCGCCACGTAGCCGTGAGGCACGCGCAGTTTCCCGCCCTCGTTGAAGCGCACCTGGCAGATGCCGCGCCTGCCCGGGCGAATCAGGCAGCGATGGCCGCAGGCAACGCAACGTAATGCGCCGTCGGCCTCCGCTGTATAGAGTTCACCCTCCACGGTTAAAGAATCCAGGATTTCGGCGATTGCAGTCATATAATCAACCTATGCTTACTGTTGCCATTCAAGCCGGCGGGCAGTCCGCGCGCATGGGAGAGGACAAGGCCCTCAAGCCCTTCCTGGGACGTCCGCTCATCGCGCGCGTAATCGACCGCCTCCAGCCGATTGCGGATGAGTTGATCGTGACGACCAACCGTCCCGCCGAGTATGCCTTCCTGGGCCTGCCCCTTTTCGCGGACCTGCGGCCGGGCCGCGGCGCCCTGGGCGGACTCTACACCGCCATCGCTTCCGCCAAATCGCCGCTGGTGGCGGTGGCGGCCTGCGACCTGCCCTTCGTCAGCGCCCGCCTGCTCGAAACGGCGGCCAGGCGGCTGGTCGAGGAAAACGTGGACGTGGTCATCCCGCGATCCGCCGCGGGCCTGGAGCCGATGCACGCCGTCTATCGCCGCGAGACCTGCCTGCCCGTCATCGAAGCCGCCATCGAGGGCGGGTTGTGGAAGGTCATCGCCTGGTTCCCGCAGGTCAAAGTCCTCGAACTGGCGGCGGACGATGAGCGCGCCTTCTGGAACATCAACACGCCCGAAGAGTTTTCAAGGGCGGAAGCGATGGTCAAAGGGTTGAACGTTGAACGTTGAACGATCAGCGCACAATCAGCACCGGGCAGGGCGCGTGCGCCACAACCTTCTGGCTGGTGCTGCCCAGCACCGCGCCGGCAATGCGCCCCAGTCCGCGCGACCCCATGACGATCACTTCGTTCTTGCGCGTGATCGCCACGTTGATGATGGCCTCGGCGGCGGATCCTTCGATCAATTCGGTATGCACCTCGGCAGGCACCTGGCCCACCGCTTGCAGCGCCTCCTCCAGGATGGTATTGGCCTGGATCAGGCGGGCGTCGATGGCGTGCTGCAGGTTCGGTTCACCCAGGTAGGGGGGAATGGGATCGTACGCCACAACGATGCGGATATGGGTGGAATTCATGGCGCGGCACAGGTCGCCGGCGGTGCGGGCGGCGCGTATTCCGTGCTCCGAGCCGTCCACTGCGAGTAGAATCTTCTCGAACATGTTTGCCTCCTTTCATTGGGGTACAATCCTAGTATAGTACAAATCCACCCGCATGGAGCATGGTATGACCCTGGACCTGAACGCCATCCGCAACCAATTCCCTTCGCTCGACCGTTCCGCGGTCTTCTTCGACAACCCGGGCGGGACACAGATCGCCAAACCCAGCCTGGACCGCATCACCCGCTATCTGCTCGAATGTAATGCCAATCATGAGGGCCAGTTCGAGACCAGCCGCAAATCGGATGAGGTCCTGCACGAGGCGCACGCCGCCATGGCCGATTTCCTCAATGCCAGCCGCCCCGAGGAAATCATCTTTGGCAACAACATGACCACCCTCAGCCTGCACATTTCGCGCTCCCTGGCGTGGACATTGAACCCCGGCGACGAGATCGTGGTCACGCGCATGGACCACGACGCCAACATCTCGCCGTGGATGCTGGTCGCCGAGGACCGCGGTTGCAAGCTCACCTGGGTGGATTTCGACGTGGAGGATGGCACGCTCAAAGTGGATGAGTTTGCCAAAGCAATGGAGCGCAAGCCGAAGATCGCGGCCTTTGGGTATGCCTCCAACGCGCTGGGCACGATCAACCCGGTGCGCAAGCTGACGAAGATGGCGAAGCAGGCGGGCGCGCTGGTCTACATCGATGCGGTGCAATACGCGCCCCACGGTCCCATCGACGTGCAGGACATCGGCTGCGACTTTTTGGTGTGCAGCAGTTACAAATTCTTCGGGCCGCACGCCGGCGCGTTGTACGGACGCTATGACCTGCTGGACGAGTTGAAGGCCTACAAGGTGCGCCCGGCGACGAATGAACTGCCGGGCAAGTTCGAGACCGGCACGCAGAATCACGAAGGCATCGCGGGCGTGCTGGGCGCGCTGGAATACTTCGAGTGGCTGGGAAACCAGTTCGGCGGCAAACAGGCCGAAGCATGGAAAGAGGAAGGCTTCAGCGGGCGCAGGCTGGCCTACAAGCAGGCCATGTCGGCGGTGCGCGCCTACGAGTTCGAGTTGTCCCGCGCGTTGATCGAGGCGATTCAGTCTGTGCCTGGGACACACATCCACGGCCTGACCGACATGAAGCGCCTCGACGAGCGCGTTCCGACCGTCTCCTTTACCCTGGAAGGAAGCCACCCGGCGGAGGTGGCCGCGAAACTCGGCGACGCGGGCTTCTATGTGTGGGACGGCCATTACTACGCGCTGGCCGTGGTCGAACGCCTGGGCCTGCTCGACTCGGGCGGCATGGTGCGCGTCGGCGCGGCGCATTACAACACCCTGGACGAAGTCGCCCGCTTCAGGGATGCGCTGTCGAAGATTGCGGCGGATAAGTAAAGCCACTCCCCGTCATCGATGTGGGGCGCATCCGGGGCGCAGGCCCCGACTTCACAAGCTCAATCATGGGCGGCTTTGAAAGCCGCCTTTTGTCATTTGTCGGGCAAAGGGTACAATTGGCGCCATTAATATGACCCATTCAATTCGATATCCACGCAATGCAGCAGTTCGAACCATGTTTCGAGTTTTGGTGCGCGGCCTCATTCCGTTGCTGACTCGAACCAGGGTTTCAGGTTTGAAGAATTTTCCCGCCAAAGGTCCCTTGATCGTGGTGGGGAATCATACTGGCGCAATGGAAGTGGTTTTGATGGGCGCCTTTTCACCCACGGCCATCGAGTTCATGGGCGCCGTGGAAATGCCCTGGAACGGCTGGATGGGGAAGATGATCGACCTGTACGGCCTGATCCCCGTCTATCGGGGCAGCACCGGCAGTACAAGCCTGAAGATGGGGGTGGATGTGCTGCGCCAGGGTGGAATGTTGGGAGTGTTTCCAGAAGGCGGGTTTTGGGAGCCTGGCAGGCAGAAAGCCCAATCGGGGGTGGCCTGGTTAAGCCATGCGGCCAGGTCGCCAATCCTGCCGATTGGCTTTGGCGATACGCGCGGAAAACTGGCGGAGATTCTGGGCTGGAAACGCCCGGTCTTCGAAATGAATGTGGGCGAGCCGCTGCCTCCCGTTCAGTTGGATCAGTCCATGAGCAGGAAGGATGCGCTGCAAAAGGCCGCAGAAGAGATCATGGATGCGGTCTGGGCGCTGGTCCCGCAAGAGGAGCGCAAACGCAAAGAGAGCCGCCCTGAAAACGAACTGTTCGTTTTCGAGGTCGGGATCTTCGACTCCCGCGGCCAGCCTGTGACCATCCCGCCTGAACTGGCGCTCAGCGACGGTTCCTGGATCAGCCGCTTTGCGCATCGCCCGAACCTGATCGATTCGATTCGCGATTACATCTTTCTCCCGGTGCAGGTGTTAAAGGAACTGCATCGCAAACCGCCCGCGGAAGAAATCTATATGGCGGCGCATTCCATGCTGGAATATGTGGAACGGGACAACCCGCAATACTTCAATTACCGTTACGGCTATGAAGGCGGCGCGGCGTTCCATCAGAGTTTTCGCCAACTGCGCGACCTGATGAAGTGGGCCATGGAGAACAACCATCGCGTGGAGGCGGAGGCGCGCTATGAGTACACCGACCCCCACTCCGGGGAGAGGTGCGTGTTGCACGTTCCGCAGGAAATGCAGCAATGGTAACAACATCCAACCCATCGGCACGAAAGGACCTGTCCGCCCCATGAGTACACCCGCCAGCGAAATCCCATCTGGACGATTGCCAACCCGCTTCAAGCTACTGTTCAGCACCGGCGACCTGAGCACCAGCATCCCGCTGGCCATCCTGATGTTTTTCCAGCTTTACTTCCTGACCGATGTGGCGCGCCTGCGTCCCGATTATGCCGGGTGGGCGGTGGCCCTGCCGCGCCTGTGGGATGCGATCAATGACCCGCTCTTTGGCCTGCTCTCCGACCGCCTGCGCACCCGCTGGGGACGCCGCCGCGCCTTGCTGCTTTTCGGGGCCGTTCCGCTGGGGTTGAGTTTCATCATGATGTGGCTCGTGCCGCCCTTCGACCAGTTTGGATTGGCGGTTTACTACGCCGTCACGTTCATTGTT
The DNA here is from genome assembly GCA_049324895.1 of Chloroflexota bacterium. Taxonomy (GTDB): domain Bacteria; phylum Chloroflexota; class Anaerolineae; order Anaerolineales; family Villigracilaceae; genus JACPVF01. The sequence continues at coordinate 3,203 of JBMOMS010000212.1, read as the reverse complement.
TTCGATACCGCTTTCACCATTGTCCACGTGGGGTACAACTCGCTCACCCCGGAGTTGACCTCCGATTATGACGAACGCAGTTCGTTGAATGGCTACCGCATGGTCTTCTCGATCGGCGGCACGCTCGGAGCGATCATCCTGGCGACGGTGTTGGGCTGGATGATCACCGATGCGCGCGTGTTGTTCACCATTCTCGGCGTGGGGCTGGGATTGGCGTCCATCATCCCGCCGCTGATCGTTTTCAAGATTACGCGCGAAAAGCCGGCCGGGGAACAGCCCCGACCGCTCCCGTGGAGGCAGTCCATGAAGTTGACGCTGGGCAGCCGCCCATTCCGTTTTGTGATGGGCCTCTACCTGATGTCCTGGACGACTGCCAGCATCCTGGCCGCCATGCTGGTCTATTATGCCAACTACCGACTGCGCGTGCCCGAACAAGCCAACTATTTTGTGCTGCTGGCGGAGGGTGCGGCGATCTTCTTCATTCCGCTTTGGGTGTGGGCCGCGAAAAAACTGGATAAACGCCGCGCCTTCATCGTCGGCACGTTGACCTGGATCGTGGTGCTGCTCGGCATCTCGGCCCTGCCCGCCGATGCGATTGGGCTGGCCTACCTGTTGGCCGCGCTCTCGGGTTCGGGCATCGCCGCCGCCTACGTGCTGCCCTGGTCGATGATTCCCGACATCATCGAGCACGACCAACTCCAGAGCGGTCAGCGCCGCGAGGGAGCCTATTACGCCTTTGCCTCATTCTTCCAAAAACTGGCCACGGCCCTGGCGTTGTGGGCCATGGGACAAGCCCTGGCTTTGGCCGGCTACATTACGCCCGACGCAAGCGGAACCCTGCCGGTCCAACCCGAATCGGCGGTGCAGGCCATTCGTCTCTTCACCGGGCCGATTCCCGCCATCCTGTTGATTCTGGCCGCGCTCTTCGCGTGGAAATATCCCATCACCCGCGAATCCCACGCGGCGACGTTGCGGGAGCTGGCCGCGCTCGAGGCATAGACGCAAAAAGGCGGACGCGCTGGTCCGCCCGACGGATTTGCGGACGGCAGGGCATATTGTATGCGCCCCGCCGTCCGTTCGATTTTTTTCAACCTCACGGCCTGCAATCGTACAACACGGCCTGCCCATTGTTGGGATTCTGCGGACCGCCGCTGCCCAGGTTCAAGTCCCTCACCACTGAACAGGAATTTTGCACCCAGGCCATCACGTCACCCTGCGCAGAGTTCGGGCGATTGGCGGGGCCGTTCTGTCCGCTGCCCAGCACGAAGCGCACTTCGCCGCGCGCCACGTACGCCGCAAATTCCTCGGCGGTCAGGATCGGGTCCGAACCGCTGAATCCGCCGATGGCCATGGCCGCCCGCCCGGTGCCGACGATGATCGGCGCGACATCGTTGGCGCGCATGCCCGCCACGATGAAGGTTTCGCCGTTGTCGTTTTCTTCCAGGAAGGTGAGCAGGGCGGGGCGGCCCACCTGCGTCCCGGGCGCATCCGCAGCCGGGCGCGCGCCGCCGTCTGCCTGGCGCGGGGTTTTGTTCTGGAGCAATTCGGGACCCGCGTAGGGCAGGCCCGAATCTCCGCCCATCAGGGGCGTGGCCGACCACAGCGTAGGCGCAACCAGCAGGGCGGCCAGCCCGATCAGGAGCAGCGCGCGCGTGAACAGAAGTGGGATCTGCGGCAGCGCGCGGGCTGCCAGCAGGCCGAAACTTGCCGTCGCGCCGAGCGCCAGGGTCAACCAGGCGGCCCAGCCGCCGAACTCCGGCCAGTAGGTGAACAGCAGCGCCGCCTCGAAGATGGCGCTGGCCGCGATGACCAGCGGCAGCAGCCAGGCCTGCCAGCGGCGGGCCGCAAAGTCGCGGGCCAGGACCGTCAGCCCGCCGGCTGTCAGCGCGGCCACGGCGGGGGCCAGCATTTCGAGGTAATAGCGGTGGAACAGGCCCGCATAGCTGAAGAAGACGGCCATGGGGATGAGCCACAGTCCCCAGAACCATGCGAATTGACTCTCGGGGTTGAGCGGCCAGGTGAATTTTTTATGCAGGATCAATACCGGCAGCATCAACAACGCCAGCGGCAGCAACCAGGTGGCCTGCCCGGCCAATTGCTGGTTGAACAGGCGCAGGGGACCGGCCTCGCCGGTCTCGTTCTGCAGGCGTCCGCCCTGGGGATTGTCGCCCGCTGACGGCTGGCCGTCATCGTTGGGGGCTTGCGGGGGTTGTCCCGGGCCGGGGAAGTTGCCGTTGGCGGGCGGGCGCTGCCCGGCGGCGCCGTTTGGGGGTTGGACGCCGCGATTTAACGGAGGCTGGCCGAGGGGCGGCTGGTCATCCCCCTGTTGGGGGGCGGCAGCCCGGGCGTCCGGTCCCTGATTGGATTGCAGTCCAAACCAGGCGGCGATCTGTCCCATGCGGCTGAGGCCGTTGTGACCGACGATCAATTCCATGACCGTGTTATTGTGACTCGATCCGACGTAGGGCCGCTGCTCTTCGGGCAGCAGGTCGACCGCTGCGACCCAGGCGAAGGAGACCGCGAGTAGCACCAGGCTGGCGGCGGCCAGGTGCAGGAAGCGCTTGAACCAGGAGGTGCGCGCCGCCAGGAAGTACAGGCCGTAGAAGGCAGGCAGGACCATGAAGGCTTGCAGCATCTTGATATTGAAGCCGACGCCGATCATCGCCGCGCCCAGGGCCAGCCAGGGGAGCGAGCCTTTTTCCACGGCCAGCACCAGCGCCGCAGCAGACAGGAGCAGCGCCAGCAGGAGCTGCCCGTCGATGGTGTTGTTGCGGTCGGCGGCCACGGCAATGGGGGTGACGGCCAGGATCAGCGCGGCCAGCAGGCCGGCGTTGGGGCCGAAGAAGCGCCGCACCAGCCAGTACAGCACCAGGCAGGACAAGGCCCCCGCGACAATCTGCGGCAGCATCAAGGCCCAGCCCTCGAAGCCAAAGACCATTGCGCTGAGGGCCTGCATCCAGAAGCCAAAGGGCGGCTTGTCGACGGTGACGAAACCGGCCGGGTCGAACGAAGCGAAGAAGAAGTTCTGGACGCTGGTCATCATGGAGAAGACCGTGGAGGCGTAATACATGTTGCCATAGCCTTCCGCGCCAATGTTGTAGGCGCGGAAGAAAAAGGCCGCAATCAGCACGGCGGCCAGGGCGGCGTAATGAAGGATGCCAGTCTTGTGTGTTTTCATGAAAATGCTCCTGCGAAGGTTTCCA
>JBMOMS010000211.1:0-6418 GCA_049324895.1 Chloroflexota bacterium | reverse complement strand
TCGGTCAAGGGGTAGCTTGCTGTCAGTTCGCGAAGTTTGCGGGCTTCAGCCAGAATTTTTTCGACTTCTTCGGGGGTACGCTTCGGAATAGATCGAAGCCCCATCTCCAGCAGGACAATGACTTCATTGTTGATACTGCGGCGGTTATTTTGTGCCCGCAGTTTCAGCTGCTCGTACAACTCGGGCGGCAGGTTCTTGATGGTAATAGATGTCATTTCAGCCTCCATAATGGTTCCATTTTGGAACCATTATGCAACCAAGACACTTCCCTGTCAAGAATTACAGGGGTTATTGGACAGGTTTTCTCCGCGTAATCCGCGCCGTCCGCGTCCCCAAAAATCAACACTGCGAGAGCACCGCTTCGAAACGCTCCAGCGCATCGTCGATGACTTCGTCCGTGTCGGCCATGGAGGTGTACATACGCGAGCCTGCCAGCGTCACCAGTCCATTCGCCATGTAGGCCGCGCCCATCTCTTCGATCATGTGCTTGCGCGGTTTGAGTTCCTTCAACAGGCGGACAGGATTCTTCAGGTCGAGCAGCATCACGCCCGAGGTTTCGAGGTGGACGATGGAGCCTTGATTGTAGGCCACGAAGGGCAGGCCGTATTTCTCGATGATCTTCTGCAAACCAACGGTCAGCCGATCCCCCGCCCTGCCAGCGATGACAGGCGCATTCGTGCGCTCCATTTCGAGCAGGGCATGATAGCCCGCCACGCAAGAAAGCGGATTGGCCGAAAGCGTCCCGCCGACATAGGCGCGTTCACCCACGCCGCCGATGCCTGCCGCAAACGACATGATCACCTCACGCCGCCCGCCGACTCCGCCCGCCATGGGGTATCCGCCTGTGACGCATTTGCCGAAGACCGTCAGGTCGGGCTTGACGCCGAAGTAGCCCTGCGCCCCGCCCAGGCCGAGGCGGAAGCCCGTCACGACCTCATCGAAGATCAGCAGCGCGCCGAACTCGTCGCACAATTCGCGCACCTTCTGGTTGAAGTCGAACGGCACGGGACGAGTCCCGCTCTCAGGGCCGACAGGTTCGACGATCACCGCCGCCGTCCCGCCGCGCACGCGATTGAAGATCAGGTGCCGCTTGAGTGCGCTCAGGCTGTTCGGATAGAACTCCTCCGTGGCGCGGCTGGCTCCGCCTGGGATGCCCCTGGCTTCCAGCCGTCCCGTGCCAGGGACGTGCAGGCCGTAGACCATCTGGTCACTCCAGCCATGATATGCGCCGCCGACCTTGATGACATACTTCTTCTTCGTGAAAGTCCGCGCCGCGCGGATGGCGGCCATGACGCCCTCAGTGCCCGAGCCTAACATGCGGAACATCTCAATGGAGGGCATGAAGCGTTGGATTACTTGCGCCAGCTTCAACTCGTACTCGTGGAAGAGTCCCGTCACGGGGCCGCAGCTTTGCAACATCTCGAAAACCTTCTCACGCACGGGCGCATAGTTGCTGCCCAGAATGGTCGGCCCGCCCGCTTGCAGGAAGTCAATGTAGCGGTTGCCGTCCGCATCCCACAGGTAGGCGCCTTCGGCTTTTTCCATCGCAATCGGGAAGGGATAATTGAAGGCCAGGTTGTGCTGCACCCCGCCAGGGATGATCCGTTTGGCTTCGTCGGTCAACTGCTTCGAGCGGACACAGCGGGTATCGAAGTAGTTGAGATACTCGCTCATCTTCTCGCGCTTGACCTGGCGCAGTGGCTGGCTGACCAGCGCGTTCAGTTTTGCGTAGACTTCGTCCACGTTGGGGTATTCGGAAATGGCGTATTGTTGTGTTATGGGTTCTTCTTTCATAAATATTCCGTTGTTTAATTAGAATGTGGCGCGGAATACCCTGTCGGGCACTTTGGCATTCCGCATACCCGTAATTTGGCGGGATTCCATCCCGCCCCACAAGTGCGCCAGCAGTTTACTCTCCACCCGTCTCCAACATGCCCTGCTCCACTTTCTTCTGATCCTTGCGCAGTTTGGAAAAGGCAATTTCACGGACAGCAAAGGGAATCTTGCTGATGGATTTCCCGCTGCAAATCGCCAGCAGATAAGCCAGCGAGCACTTCTCCAAGATCTCGACATTGTGCTCGGCGCGTTCCACGTCGTGGCCAAGGCAGAGCGCCCCGTGGTTCTGCATCAGGAAGGCGTTGTTATGAGTCTTGACGTGTTTCGCCACCGTGTCGCGCAGGAAGCCCGTACCCGAAGGCGCGTAGGGGATGATCTCCACCGAGCGCCCGAGGAAGCGCGCCTGCTCATCGAACAGGGTCGGGATTGGGGATTTGATCAGCGACAACGCGCTGGCGTAGACTTGATGCGTATGCACCACCGCGTTGACGTCGGGCCGCGCCTGGTAGATGGCGCCGTGCATGGCGCTCTCCACTGAGGGCGGGAGCCTGCCTTCGAGCTGCTTCAGCTCAAAGTCGAGGAGGCAGACATCCTCGGGGGTCATCTTCATGTAATCGTAATTGGACGGGGTGATGGCAAACGCATTCTGTCCCAGCACGCGGACGGAGATATTGCCTCCCGTGGCCATCAGGTATCCCTTGCGGGTCAAACTTTGGGCGGCATCCACCACCTGTTTTTTGTAAGAGTCGTAAGCTCCCATGCAGCACCTCTTTTTATATCTTGACGATGTAAAGATTATAGGTCATCATCTTGACAGCGTCAAGATTTACGTCTAAGATTTCCCCATGCCACGCAAAACCTACCACCACGGTGACCTGAAAAACGCCCTCATCCGGGCGGGCATCCACATCCTCGCAAAGGAGGGTGTTGCGGGATTAAGCCTGCGCAAGGTGGCGGGCAGGGCGGGTGTCAGCCACGCCGCGCCGTACGCCCACTTCACGGATAAACAGGCGCTGATCGCCGCCATCTCCACCGAGGGCTATCGGATGATCCATGAGCGCATCGAAGCCGCCATGCTCGAATTCGAGGGCGACCCGTCCAGGCAGTTGCTCGAAGCGGCCTGGGCCTACGTGGATTTCGCGTTGACCGATCCAGCGCATTTCAAGATCACCTTCTCGGGTGTGATCGAAAAGGAGAAGGAGCACCCCGCCTTCGTGGAGATGTCGCAGAAAAGCTTCGGGGCAGTGATCAGGATTGTCGAAGCGTGCCAGGCTCAGGGCGTGCTCGCAGCGGGCCCGTCCGACCTGGTCGCCGTCAGCGTGTGGAGTCTCGTCCACGGGCTGGCCTCCCTCGTCCTCGAAGGGCAGGTTCCCCACAGCCTGCTCGACCGCATGAGCGTGCGTGAGATGCTCATTTTTTCGCTCAATCAAATGACAAAGGTTCCCATCCCATGAAATCTTATCGGTATCTCGCCCCCATCATGGCGGTCTTTGTGACCGTGCTGATCGTCAGCAACATCGCGTCCTCGGCCAAAATTGTCGACCTGGGCTTTGCCGTCGGCGGCGTGCCGATGGCCTTCGACGCGGGCACCATCCTCTTCCCCATCAGTTACATCTTCGGCGACATCCTGACCGAGGTGTACGGCTACAAAAATTCCCGCCGCGTGATCTGGACGGGATTCTTCTGTCTGGCGCTGGCTTCGGTCACGTTCTGGGCGGTCAGCCATTTGCCTGGCGAGGGCACCTGGCAGGGCTACGCGGGTGACGCTGCCTACAACGCCATCCTGGGCGGGATGAGCAGCGGCGGGATCGTGCTGGCCAGCCTGGCCGCCTACGCGATGGGCGAGTTCAGCAACTCAACCATCCTCGCCAAAATGAAGGTGCTCACCCGGGGCCGCTGGCTGTGGACTCGCACCATCGGCAGCACCCTGGTCGGCGAGTTGATCGACTCGGCCACCTTCATCGCAATTGCCACCCTCTTCGGCGTATTCCCGTGGAGTTTGTTCGCTTCGCTGGTCTTCACAAATTACCTGTTCAAAGTCGCCATCGAAGCTGTCATGACGCCTGTCACTTATCTTGCAGTCGGCCATCTCAAGCGAGTTGAGAACGAAGATTATTACGACCACGATACGAATTTCAATCCGTTTGCGGTGTGAGCGCGGGAAAGGTCGGAATTCATCGAGTCGATGCTACTGACCGCGGCTTTCGCGACATTCCCGCAAACAACGCATTCGCCCCCTGATCGAGCAGGCGGCGGCACCCACTGTCCATCCTGCCCTGGCACCGTTCCCCGATGAAGTTGTAGCGCAATTGGCTAAATTGCGCCCGACAAATCGGAAATTCGACCTACAGATTCAACTTGTCGAGATACCAGGCGCAAGTTTTCTCCAATACCCCCATCCATCCGGGTGGGGGCATTTTGTTGCCCCCGCTCCATGCTCCACTCAAAAAGGTAGGGGTAAAGGTAGGGTTAACCCTACCGGCAGGCACACCCTTTCGTGGGAAGATGGAAGGCATCGAACCAAATCCATTAGAACAAGGAGATTCTCATGAAACACCTGCGTAAGTTTGTGTACATACTGGTCCTTGCCAGCCTGTTGGCGCTGACGGGCGCATTCCCCGCCAGCCAGGCCGCGCTGGCCGCCGGGGCGATTGTCGTCGAGAGCAACGAGGACAACACCCTCAATAAACTGGACGAAAACGATACCTGCGACCTGCGCGAGGCCATCGCCAACGCCAACGGCAACAACCAGGCCTATCTCGATTGCGCCGCCGGTGACGGCGTGGATACCATCACCTTCGACAATGACTACACCATTACCCTGTTCGACCAGTTGCCCATAATCGAGTCCGAGATTGTCATCAGCGGGAACGGCGTCAACAACACAATCATCCAGGCGTCGACGGCCCCCGACATCGCCACCTACCGCATCTTCCACCTGAGCCCCGTGGGTAACCTGACCCTGCAAGACCTGACCGTCCAAAATGGGCGCTGTATCGGGGCCTGCGAAGACAGCGCAACCGCCGGCGGGGGCATCTATGTCAATGACGGCAGCCTGCGCCTGATAAATGCGGCTGTGCTCAACAACAGGGTGGCGGGTGTGGTCGGCCAGGGCGGCGGCATCTACGGCAGCGGCGTATTGGATATCCAAAACAGCCTGGTGTATGGAAATCACGCTGAGAATAGCGGCGGCGGAATCAATTTCGGCGGGGATGTAGACATCCGCAACAGCGCCGTGACTGGAAACTCGTCCAATTTCGGCGCCGGCGGGTTGTACTTGAATTCGTTTGCGGTCGCGAACATCACCAACAGCACAATCGCCGGAAACAGTTCCGTTGGAAACCCCGGCGGCATCTACAATAATGGCACCCTGACGCTGACCAACAGCACGGTCGCCGATAATGACAGCAATGACCTCTTCGGCAGCGGCATCTCAACCGTGGATGGCGTCACCACCTTGAAGAATACCATTGTTGCGCTCAATGACAACGCGGCTGACTGCTATGTCGAGGGGAGCGGCATTGTGAATGCCGACAGCTTCAACATCGACAGCGACGGCACCTGTGGCAACGCCACCCAGAAGACCGGGATCGAACTCAACTTCAACACTCTCGACTTTTATGGGGGGACCACGTTGACCCTGGCGCTGCGCAAGGGGTCCCATGCCATCGACGCCGGCGACCCGGCCGTGTGCGCCGCCGCGCCCGTCAACAACCTCGACCAGCGCGGGCGTCCCCGCCCCGTGGACGGGGATAATATCGCCGGCGCCATCTGCGACGTGGGCGCCTTTGAATTAGGCCCAACCTTTGCCGACGTGCCCTTGAACCATTGGACCTGGCAATTTGTGGAGAGCATCTACTATGCCGGTATTACGGGCGGCTGTTCGAACAATCCGCTCAACTACTGCCCCACCCAACCCGTCACGCGCGCGCAAATGGCCGTCTTCCTGTTGAAGGGGATGTACGGGAGCGGCTATGTCCCGCCGGCCGCCACAGGCGCAGTCTTCAACGATATCCCCGTCAACCACCCGTTCGCCAAATGGATCGAACAATTGGATGCCGAAGGCATCACCGGTGGCTGCGGCGGTGGAAACTATTGTCCCGACCAGAGCGTCACCCGCGAACAGATGGCGGTTTTCCTGCTGCGCGCCAAGCATGGGAATGGATACCTGCCGCCCGCTGTGGGAGATGACAGCGGCTTCAAGGACGTCGCGGCCGACCATTGGGCCGCCGCCTGGATCAAGCAACTGGCCGCGGAAGGCATCACCGGCGGCTGCGACGGGGCCAACTACTGCCCAGGCTCGCCTGTAAACCGCGGACAGATGGCCGTCTTTTTACAAGTGACTTTCAACTTGGGCCTGCCGTAGCGGAACAAACAAGAAAAAAAGCGGAGCCGGCGCCGGCTCCGCTTTTTTTCTTGCAGATGGGGGCGCCGGCCTGGCCTGCTTCGAAATTACAGACTAAAGTCCGCGCCCCGCAAATTTTCGGATGCCTCTGCCGATTGGCGGGCTGCCCCCTGGATCGAGGCCCTGGCAGCCGAAGGCATCACCGGCGGCTGCTGCGGCGGCGGCAAATTCTACCCC
>JBMOMS010000210.1:0-47048 GCA_049324895.1 Chloroflexota bacterium | reverse complement strand
TAATGGTTGCGTGGCGCGGAATGGTATTCCGCGTACCTGCGATTTGGCGGGATGCCATCCCGCCCCACATGGCTTATCCTCCCGAGCTGGAGTAACGCTGGAGCGCCAGGTTCCACAGGCGGGCGGAGAGGTAGACCATGAGCGCGGCCACGAAGGGTGACATGTAGCTGAGCCATCCCCAGCCGCCCAGGCGCTCGGTCTTGTCGAGCAGCATCAGCGCGGGGTAGTAGTTCATGAAGGCGACGGGAATCAGGCCCGTGACCACCACGCGGAAGGTGGAGCCGAAGATGTCCATCGGGTAGTGCTGGATCATGCTGTTGAGCTGCATGATCAGGCCGCCCACGCGGCGCGAACGGCCCGTCCAGAAGGCCACACAGGCCACCAGCAGGTTGATGGTGGTTTCGAGCAATGTGCCCGAAACGATGGCCAGCCCGAAGAAGGCCCACTTGACCCCATCCCAGTGCAGGTTGAGGTTGGTGTAAGCCAGAACGAAGCCCGTGATGCCGAAGGTGGCATCGGCCAGGCCCAGGTATTGGACTTCGCGCCCGATGAACAGGATGAAAGGATTGGCGGGGCGCAGCAGGAACTGGTCGAAGGTGCCCTGGATCAGGTAATCTTCCAGCGCGCGGATGTGCCAGAAGAACAGGCTGTAGATGCTGTGTCCGAGGATCCACAGGCAGTACAGGAAGACCATCTCCCACAGCGTCCAGCCGTTGAGGTCGTTGAAGCGGCTGACCAGGATGCCGATCAGCGCGACATTGACCACGTTGAGCGTGATGACGCCGATGATGCCCGTGAAGAAGTCGGCGCGGTACTGCATACGGGCCTGGAAGGCGATGCGAATCAGCTTGAAGTACAGTCGCAGCGAGTCCACTCAGCCTCCCTGCACCACGAGGCGCGCATCCATGCGGCTCCAGGCCCAACGCGCAAGGAGGGTCAGGATGATGACCCATGTCAACTGGAAGCCGATGGCCTGCAAAGCCTCCTGCCCGGTGAAGGAACCAATGTAAATGGAGGAGGGAATGTAGTAGGCGCTCTTGAAGGGCAGCACCTCGGCCACCGCGCGCAGGGCGGGGGGAAACAGCCATAACGGAACCATCTGTCCCGCGAAAAAGGAGATGAACGAGTAATAGGCCCAGGCAATGCTGCGGATGTCGAGGGTGGCCAGCACCAGCGTGCCGAGCAAAAATCCCAGGTGGAACAGCACCAGGAATCCGAGCGTGATGCTGACGGTGAACAGCAGTCCCGCTTCGAGGCTGGCGGGCGGCTGCAGCCCGAAGAAGACGAAGCCAATGCTGAAGGTGGGCAGGGCCAGCACGCCCAGGCTGAAGAGCATCTCGCCCGTGCTGCGCGCCAGCATGTGCAGGTGAAAGTCGAGCGGCTTCATCAGGTCGGTGTCGATGGCGCCGGTGCGCACCTGCTGCGAGATGTACCATTCGGGGCCGACGTCCATGAAGGTTTCGAGCGCCATGCCCAGCACGCCGTAGGTGACCATCTGTTCCAGGTCGACGCCGAACGCGCCCGGGCGCTGGGTGTAGAGGGTGCGCCAGACCCATTGGATGGTGTACATCCACAGGAAGATCGAGAGAAAGCGCAGCCAGAACTCCACGCGGAACACCACCGAGTTGTGGAAGGCCTGGCGCGTAAAGGCCCAGAAGAGTTTCATGCGGTTCCTGCTTCTCCCTGGTAAATGGTGCGCACGATGGCTTCGATCTCGGGTTCCTCGACGGCCAGGTCGAGGATCGGGTAGCTGGTGCTGATGTGCGCGATGAGCGCCGAGGGTGAAGTCTCGAAGCGGTCGAAGGCGAACCACTTCTTGCGGCCCTCGCTCTTGACGATCCTGGCGTGCGGCGTCTCGAAGTCTGGAACGGTTTCCTCGAACTCGACCACCAGCCTGCGCTGTTTGCCGTACTGGTTGCGCATCTGGTCGGCGCTGCCATCGTAGACGATGCGCCCGTGGTCGATGATCATGATGCGCGAGCAGACCTTCTCGATGTCGATCATGTCGTGTGTGGTCAGCAGCACGGTTACCTTGCGCTCGTGGTTGATCTGCTGGATGAAGGTGCGCAGGCGCTCCTTGACCACCACGTCCACGCCGATCATGGGTTCATCCAAAAACAGCAGGCGCGGATTGTGCAGCAGCGCGGCGGCCATGTCGGCGCGCATACGCTGTCCCAGGCTCAACTGGCGCACGGGCGTGTTTTGGAACTCGTGCAGGTCGAGCAGGTCATTGAACAGTTCCAGGTTGTGTTTGTACTGCGCCTCCGAGACCTTGTAGATGTCGCGGAACAGGCGCAGGCTTTCGATGACGGGCACGTCCCACCACAGCTGGGTCTTCTGCCCGAAGACCGCGCCGATCTGGCGCGCGTTCTCCATGCGGTTCTCGTGCGGCGTGAGTCCGTTGACCTTGATCTCGCCGCCCGTCGGCACGAGGATGCCGCACAGCATCTTGATCGAGGTCGATTTGCCCGCGCCGTTCGGCCCGATGTAGCCGACGACCTCGCCTTCGTCGATGTGGAAGGAGATGTCGTCCACCGCCTGGGTGGTCTCGTATTTGGTGCTGAACAGGGTGCGGACGCTGCCGAGGAAGCCTTCCTGGCGCACGGGCCGCTGGTAGTATTTTTTCAGGTTTTTGACGGTAATCATGGTTGTTTGCACACGACGGGTGTCCTGACCTTCAGCTCCAATTGCGAGGGCAGTTCGATGCCGAGATAAGTCCTGGGATCGAGCACCATTTCGGGGGTGACTTCGGCGGGGAACTCGGCGCTGTCGGCGCGGAGGACAACGAACAGCACGTGCAGCCAGGTGGCCCAGCCCGGGCGTCCGTTCCAGGTGCCCTGATAGCCGACGATCTGCCCCGCCTTTACGGGCACATTCGTCACCCCGGGCGGGAAGTCTTCGGCCACGAAGGAGGTGAATCCGTCCGAGCCGCCCATGTTGCTGTAGATGCTCCAAACCTGCTGGCCCGGGTTGAGCGGGTCATCACTCAGGATGGCGACCGTATCGAACCAGTCCTCATGGCGGGTGAGCAGGCCGTCGGCGGCGGCGTACACGGGCACCTTGCCCTCCTGGCCCCAGCCGTAGAAGTTGAGTCCGTTCATGTTCCACAACACGCCCGTGGCGGAATCGTTTGGCAGTTGCCAGGTCACGCCGGGGCAGGCGGTGATAGTTTCCATTTCGACCTGTTCCACCAGCGTGTACACCTTGTTGCCTGAAATCAGGCCCGAGAGGGTGTAGTTGCTGTAGATCGCATCCAGCATTTCGGGCGTCCAGCGCTCGTTCGACCAGGGCTGGTCGTAGAGGATGACGGCGGCAAACTCATGGTTGCGGATGCTTTCGAGCAGCGGGGTCTGATCCCACACGCCCGCCCTGGCCAGTTGCGTGACCTCGAATGGCTGGATGTACAGGGAGCGGCCCTGCAGGGTGAGCATGCCCATGTATTCGTCCGCCAGGATGTCGCCGGGCGTCTCTTTGACGAGGGTTTCCAGTTTGTTGAGTTCGGTGAAGTTGTTCGTGCGGTCGTGCAGGATGTCCATTTTCTGCATCAGGGTGACGTGCATCATCTGGGCCAACCCCAGCCCGAGCAGGATCAGGAACAAGGCCCGCAGGCTGTGGGGGGCGGAGGCCTGCGCGCGGCTCCAGGCGACGACAACGCCCGCGGCCAGCGCCAGGGCGGCAGACAACTCCAGCAGGTAGTTGACATTCGAGCCGACCTTGCCGATGGTCAGCGCCGAGAGCGACGCGCCGACCAGGTAGGGGGCCGCCAGCGCCCAGAGCGGATTCTGCCAGCGCGGAAGCAGGAAGAGCGAGAAGCCGCCGACCAGCAGCGGGAGCAGCGCGGCTTCCAGGAGACTCCTCCAGTTGTGGCCCAGGATGTCCAGGCGGAACTCGTTGACGTTGGCGGTCACGATGTTGAAGAAGAAGCCGCCGCCCGTCAGGGCGTTGAGCAGCAGGAACAGGGCCAGCGATAGTCCGCCGACCAGGGCCGCGTACACCAATCCGCGTTTCCAATTCCGCGCGGGGCCGATCAGCCAGACGAAGGCCGCCAGCGGGGCCGCCAGCGCGTAGGACTGGCGCGTGTAGATGGCCGCCGTCAGCAGCAGCCCCGAGAGGATGAAGCGCGGCGTGGAGACGGGCTGGGCGATCAGCAGGGCCAGTCCCGCCATGCTCAGGGCCAGGGCCAGCAGGTCGATGCGCAGCAGGGCCGACCAGAAGGTCACGAACGGGAAGGCGATGAAGACAACCGCGGCGATGTAGGCCGCCAGCCGATCCTTGGTCGCCTTGAAAATGATGAAGGCGATGCACAGCGCCGCGATCCAGGCCGAGAGGGCCGAGAGGGTGCGTCCTGCCGTGAAGGCTTGTTCGGGGCCAAAGGCGCGCACGGCCAGCGAGACCGCGGCCACGTACAGCGGCGGGTAGTTGGAGATGGTGTAGGGCGGCGTGGAGATGTCGGCGCGATAGATGTTCTCGCCCTGCGCCAGGCGCATGGCCTGGTCGACCAGCGGGGCCTCGCCGTAATCCATCGAGTAGCGAATGGGGATCACCTGCGCCTGGTAGATCGCGCAGATCAACAGAACCAGGGCCGAGAACATCATGAACATGACCTGGCCGCCCTCTGTGAGGATCGGGCCGAGCGTGAGGTCGAACTTGCGCAGGAATTGGCTCATGGGTAATCCTATCGTTGTTGAATCAGGAGACGGTTGTTGACGACGATCAGGCCGATCACGATGACCAGCAGCGCCAGCACCATGCCGAAGGCGTTTTGCAGGCCGAGGGTGTCGGCCAGCTTTCCCAGGATGAGCGGCGCAACCAGCAGGGCCGCGCCCACGCCCAGCGTGACGCGTGTGCTGGCCTGGTTGGTCTGGCTGCCAGCCAGTCCGACCGCGATGGACAGGGTCAGCGGGTATTGGTTGGCGATGCCCAGGCCCATGATGACCAGGCCGAGGATGTTGAGGGCGGGGCTGCGCGCCAGCCAGAAGAGCGGGAATCCGACCAGCGCCAGGCTGAGGGCGGCGATCAGCAGGCTTTTGGGCGGCCAGCGGCGGGTGAGGCGGCTGCCCGCCAGTCTTCCCGTCAACATGGCGGCGGGGAAGGCCCCGTAGGCCAGCACGGCATCCTTGCCGCTCAGGCCCACCACGCTGATGAAGAAATCCGTCGTCCATACGGCCATGCTCATTTCCATCGAGACCATGAAGACCAGCGTCAGCCAGTACAGCCAGAACGGGAGCGGCAGGCGGCCCGTTTGCGCGGTTTTCTCGGCGGCGGGTGGGGCGCTGTTGGGAACCGCCACGCGGCGGAAGGTGAGCACCAGCGCGCCCAGGAACAGCACGGCCAGGAAGGCGATGGCGCGCCAACTCACGCCCATGCGCTGCAAACTGCTGAGCACCAGCGGGGTGATGGTGGTGCTCAGGCTGGCGGCCACGTTGGCTTCGGTGATGGCCACGGCGCGCCGCTCTGCGTGATGATCCGAGAGCAGGGCCTGGATCATGGCCTGGGTCAGCGAGCCGCCCACGCCCATGCACAGAATGGCGGCCAGCACCGACGCGAAACTGTGGCTGAACGAGAGCAGCACGATGCTGACTGCCAGGGTGGTCGCGCCGCCCCAAAACAGGACGCGGCGGTCGATCAAGCGGGACAGCCAGCCGCCCAACAGCCCCGTCAGGATCAGGCCCGAGGCAATGGCGGCGGGCAGGAATCCGCCTTGCGTGTAGTTAAGGTCTAGTTCCTGGCGCAGGAAGGGCATCGAGGGGCCGAGGATGGCCTGGGAGAAGCCGATGAAGGCCAGCATGGAATAGGCCAGCCAGGTCAATCGGTCGCGGGTGAAGGCGGGAGCGGGAAGGGTCATAGTTTTTGCACAGTGTAGGCGGCCAGGATGTCGCGGTGGAGTTGGATGTTTCCGATGTAGGTGTTGCGGTAGGCGCTGTCGACGGGGATCAGCGCGTGTTTGCGCATCATCTCCTCATAGGCGCGTCTCAGGAATTCGAGGGCCTCGGGCCTGCGGTCGTTGACGTACAGGGCCTGGCCGTGGACAAAGAGGATCTCCTCGGAGGTGCATTCGACGACCTGCACGAAGCCGAATTGTTCGTACAGGTTTACCGCCGCCTGGGAAGAGTCAATCGCCTGGCGCAGGTGTTCCCGCCGGGCGGCGGCGTTCTTGTCCCCGCGGAATTTCCTGGAAAGGGTCAGGTGACTGGCGGCGGCCTTGCAGGCGGCGGCCATCTGGTATTGGCGCGAGACCAGGTTGCTGGTCGCCATGCGCTGGATCTGCGAGACGATCTGCAGGGCCATGTTCAGGTGTTCCTTGTCGCCCAGCGCGTTGTAGACGATGATTTCCACCAACCCCAGCCCGGCGCGGCCGATATCCCAGACCACTTCCTGCCCCAGGGGGCGGACGGAATCGAGCGTGGCCAGCGCCTCTTCGCACTGTCCGCGGGCGGCCTGAATCTGGGCGATGCGCAGCAGGGGAAACAGGCGCGAGTTGATGTTTTCCCAGATTTGCAGGGCCTGCTTTTCCAGTTCGAGACCGCTCTCGTAATCGCCCAGGTACAGGGCCTGGAGCTGGCCGCAGAACATGAGCGCATGGCCTTCCTCCATGCGGTTGCCGATCTTGCGACTGATGTGCAGGCGTTTCATCTCATACTCGGTCAATTGGCGGAAGTAATCCCCGTCGCGCTCGAACTGCTGTCCGATGGCCGAAAGCAGGGAGATTTCCGTGGCCTTGTCGTTGAGCTTCTCGGATTTCGAGAGGGCTTCGTGCAGGTATTCGCGGCTGCGCGGCAGATCGTCGAGGCCATAGGCGTCGCCGATGCCGATCAGGAGCTGCACCTCGGTCTTGAGGTCGCTCATCTCGCGCGCCAGGGCCAGTGCCTGACCTGCTACATCGTGCCAGGTGTGATCCTTGAGCAGGAAGAGGTCGTCGGCCACGCGGATCAGGCTGAGCATCTCACGCTTGCGGTCACCGATCTTCCTGGAAAGGTCGAGGGCCTCGCGGGCGGTTTGCAATCCCTGCGACAGGGATTCCAGGTTGTGGCGCGAGATCTCCGCCTGGGCCAGGAGCGCGTCGATCAGCCAGGTGGGATCGTCCGCCATCTGGCGGGCCAACGGCAGGAGGGCGTAGGTGTCTTCGTGGGCGGCGGTGACCTGTCCCAGTTGGTAGAGCACTTCGCGGCGGTTGCTGAGCGCTTCGAAGCGTTCGCTCAACAACAGGCGCACCTCTTCCGCCGAACGGCTGGCGTTTTCCAGAAGGGTGAGCAGTTCCAGCGCGCGGGAATAGTGCTGGAGGGCCTCGGCGTTGGCATAGATCTTGCGGGCATGGTCGGCGGCCAGCAGGGTGTAGAACAATTCCTTGCGGGAATTGCCCGCGCCGCGATAATGATAGGCCAGCATTCCGTCGTACCCGCCCAGGGCATCGGTGGCCGAGAGGCTTTCGAGGTACTCGGCTACTCGCAGGTGGTAGGCGGCTCTCTGGCTGTTGAGCAGGCTTTCGTAGGCGGTATCGCGCAGCAGCGGCGAACGGATGGCGTACTGCATCCCCAGTTCGGGCATGCGTCCGCTTTCTTCGATGAATTGGGCGCGCTGCAAGGCGGCCAGGTCGGCCTTGAGGGTGGAAGAATCGCCCAGCACGGCTTGCAGGATGTTGAACCAGAAGACCGGGCCGATGACAGCCGCCACCAGGAAGACCAGCCGTTCGTGGGCCGACAGGCGGTCAAGGCGCGCCACAAGCAGTTGCTGTAAACTCTCGGGCAGGTCGAGGGTGGTCATGGCGCGTGTCACGCTCCACTCGCTGCATTCTTCGTCGCAGACCAGCACCCCGCGCGAGATCAGCACGCGCACCAGTTCGAGAATGTAGTAGGGGTTGCCGCCCGCGTTGCGGATGATCAGGTCGCTGGTTTCGGCGGGCAGGGCCTGCGAGCCTATCAGGTGGCCGATCAACTCGCGGCTTTGGGCCTCGGTCAGCGGCGAGAGGGTGACGTCGGTCAGGCGGTGCGGGAATTCCGCATCCAGGAATTGATGGAAATACCAGGCCGCGGTTTCGCGCTCGGGGCGCAGGGTGAAGATCCACAACAGCGGTTCATTGTCGCAAACGGGCAGGCAGTGGCGCAGCAGCGCCAGGGATGAGTCGTCGGCCCATTGCAGGTCCGAGAAGACCAGCACCAGCGGGGTCCTGCGGCTGGCGGCCTCGATCCAACTGCGCACCGCCAGGAAGAAGCGCTGGCGCAGGCTTTCGCCATCCAGGTGGCGGATCTTTTCGCTGAAGCTCTCCTCCAGCGGCAGGTCGAGGAAGGTGGCGATGTAGGGGTAATGTTCGCCCAGGTCGCCGCCCCACAATTCCTCGGCGTGGCTGCGCAGGCAGGCCAGTTTTTCCTCGCGCGAATCGTCGGGGTTGAATTGCAGCCAGTCGCGGAACAGGTCGTGCCAGGTGGAATAGGGCCAGGCCTGGCTGTAGGAGCGGCTGCGCCCGTTGACCCATACCATTTGGGAGGCCTCGGGCTGGGGCGCCGCGCTGGATTCGGCCAGCAGCGAGCCGCGATGTACGAAGTACTGCCGCACCTCGCGCGTCAAAAAAGATTTGCCGCTGCCCTGGTCGCCCTGCACGACGGCGATGCGTCCGCGCCCGTCGAAGAGGCCCTTGACGCAGCTCTTGAGGGTGTGAAATTCCGCCTCGCGCCCGATGCGCGGGATAAAGTTTGGGAAGGACTGGACCTGGATGATCTCGTTTGGGCCGACCACGTGCGCCAGCGGACGGTAGACCGCCATCGGCTGGCTGACGCCTTTGATGGAAATCCTGCCCAGGGAGTCCCAGGTGAACAGCGGGGCGACCAGTTCATAGGTGTGCGCGCTGACCAGGACGGTGCCCGGCGCGGCGGATGATTCCATGCGGGCGGCCCCGGTCACGGCCATGCCCATGGCGGCCTCCTCCCAGTGCTGGCGGCCCCTGACGTTGACCACGATCACCTCACCGGTGTTGACCCCCACGCGCAGCTTCAACTCGACTGCAGTGTCCTGGTGCCATTCGCGCGTATACAGGTCGAAGGCGCGCTGCATCGACAGGGCGGCCAGCACGGCCCGCTCGGGGTCATCTTCATGGGCCAGGCTGGCGCCGAACATGGCCACCAGCCCGTCCCCGCGAAACTGGCTGACCTCGCCGCCGAAACGGTTCACCTCGGATTCGAGCACGTGCAGGATGCGGTTCATCAGCTCGACCCAGTCTTCGGTGCCCAGTTTTTCCAGCAGGCGGGTGGACTCGGTCAGGTCGGTGACGAGGACCGTCACCACGCGGCGTTCGCCCTCCGGGGGCTGGGACGCCTGGAGCGGGGTGGGGAGGCTTGCGGCTTCGGACAGGGCGGGCAGTGGTTCCGCGGCCGGCTTGGCCGTTTCGAGGTTCAGGTTTACACCGCACATGCCGCAATAGCGGAATGTCAGCGGGTTGGAATACCCGCATTCGGAACAGGCGGCAGCGAGCCGCGTTCCGCACATGCCGCAATAACGCAATTCGGGCGGGTTGTCGAACCCGCAGGTGGGGCATTTCATGGGTGGGCTTTTCGTAAAAACAGGGCGCTCCGTCTGAGACGGGTGCGCCCTGTACAAACACCGTAATGGGAAGGGAACCTTTACAGCGCGTCCAGCGCCCGTCGGAACCGTTTTGCCAGTTCCTGGAGGATGATGACGGACATTTCCGCGTCGCTCTCGCGCAGGGCGCTCAGGAAGTCCCAGCGGGTGAGCACCAGGCACTCGGTCGGCTCCTGGGCAATGACCGAGGCGGTGCGCGGCCCATCATCTAGCATGGCCAGTTCGCCGAAGAAGTCGGTCGGGCCGAATTGGTTCACTTTGGATTTGCTGCCGTCTGCGCGTTCGCGGAAGGCCTCGGCCTTGCCGGACATGATGAGGAAGAAACCTTCGCCGCCCTGTCCCTGGTTGACGATGGGCTGGCCGGCCGCGTAGACGCGCTCGACCATGCGCACGGCCAGGTGTTCCAGGTGGCGGGGCGCCAGGCCATGGAAGAGGGGGACTTTTTGCAGAAAGCCAACATTTTGTTTCAGGTCGCTCATGGTTTTGCCTTTCTTTCGAAGATCACGAAATCAGTTCGGTTACGAGCACCTCGAACGCCTCCAGGTGCAGGCCCTGAAGTTCGAGGGCGCTGCCCTCGGGTTTGTGGGTGGAAAACAGGCAGCGCGCTTGAGTATACCCTGCCAGGTCGAAATTTGCCTGTACAGCTTTGGCGGACAAATTCAGCGTCACCAGGCAGGTTTGCTTTCCATCCGCGCTTTTGCGCAGGAAGGCGAAGTACTCTTCGGCGTTTTCGTTCACGGCGGTATAGCCGCCGTCGACCAGGGCGGGAGTCTCACGTCGCAGGCGCAACAGGCGCTTGTAGTGATTGAGCATCGAGCCGGGGTCGGACTGCTGGTCGGCCACGTTGACGCCCTGGCGATAGTTGGGGTTGAGCGGCAGCCAGGTGGCGACCTCTGCCGGGGAGAAGCCGGCGTTGGGAGAGCCATCCCACTGCATGGGGGTGCGGCAGCGGTCGCGGCTGTAATCGGCGGCCAGGTCCAGCGCCTTTTCGGGCGGGGTGCCCTCCTCCAGTTCGTGGTTGTAGAACCACACGGCGGGCGGGTCGCGGAATTGGCTGATGTCGGTCAGGCGGTAATCGGACATGCCGATTTCCTCTCCATTATAGAGGAAGGGCGTGCCCCACATGGTTAACATCAAGGCAACGGAGGTGCGGGCGATGGCGTCTGTGTTCACGCCGTCGCTGTAGCGGCTGTAGACGCGCGAGGCGTCATGGTTGTTGAGCGTGTTGCACGGCCAGGCCCCGGGCGGCAGCAGGGACAGGCGTTCCTTTTGGTTGGCGCGAATCCATTTGGGGGTCAGGCGGCTGGTCTTCATCAGCGGGAAGTTGAAGGCCATTTGCAGCTCGTTCGAGCCGTCCCCGTAATAGCTGACGTCGTCGTTCTCGCCGACCAGGATGCGCTCGTCATATTCATCCAGCACGCGGCGCAAATCCTGCATCAGTTCATGCACGCCGGGCTGTTCAACCTGCAGTTTGTACATGGCGTCCCAGGCGTCGAGCAATTCCTGGTCGCCTTCGTAGGGGAAGCCGTGCTTGAGCCGGCGGCGCAGGTCATCCTGTGAGAGCTTCGAGGTGTGATCGGCCAGGGAGGGGTCTTCGAAGATGGTGCCGATGGCGTCCAGGCGGTAGCCGTCCACGCCCAGGTCGAGCCAGAAGCGCACCGCGTCCCACATGGCCTGTTTGACCTCGGGGTTGCGCCAGTTGAGGTCGGGCTGTTCCTTGAGGAAGAAGTGATAGTAATACTGGCCGGTGGTATCGTCGTATTCCCAGGCCGAGCCGCCAAAGGGCGACATCCAGTTGTTGGGCGGGCCGCCATTTTTGCCGTCGCGCCAGATGTACCAGTCGCGTTTGGGGTGGTTGCGGTCCGAGCGGGAGTCGATGAACCACTGGTGCAGGTGCGAGGTGTGGTTGAGCACCAGGTCGAGGATGACCTTCAGCCCGCGCTCGTGCGCGCCATCCAGGAATTTCTTGAAATCCTCCAGCGTGCCGTACTCTGGAGCCACGTTGACGTAGTCGGAGATGTCGTAACCCACGTCGAACTGCGGGGAGGGGAAATGTGGCGAGATCCAGATGGCATCCACACCCAGGTCGACCAGGTGGTCGAGTTTCGCGGCCATGCCGATGAAATCGCCAATCCCGTCGCCGTTGCCGTCGGCGAAGCTGCGGGGATAGATCTGATAGAAAACGGCCTTCTGCCACCACTTCAATTCAGTCATACAGGAAAATGCTCCTTTTGTAACGGGCCCGCGATGGGTAACACCGCTTCCGGTTGTGTTGCCGCGATAACCTTTGCAGGGACGCTGAACCGTGACCTCAAAGAAAGTAATACAAAACCAGGATGCTGAGTTCAACCGAGAGCGACAGGCCGAATACCCGCCAGGATTTGAGTTCCCCGGCCCACTTGCGGTGGTATTCGGTCGTGCCGATGGCGAAAACCAGGAAGACCGTGCCCAGCAGGTAGACCAGCAGCGGGACGAGCCGTTCTGCGCGGTGGATGTCGCCGCCCAACTGAACGACGAGCAGGTAAAAAATCTCCTTGCCTGCGTAGATGACTTCCAGCCCGATGACCAGGGTCAGGAGCCACAGCAGGAAAGCCAGGATCAGGGGCGCGGTCTTCCTTGGGGCCAATGGATCGTTCATTGGGTCTAGATTCCTTCGAGCGTGAGTTCCTCTGCGCGGTGGCAGGCCACGAAGTGATCGGGTTTTACTTCCCGCAATTCGGGCGTGGACAGCTTGCAGGCCTCCGTGACGTAGCGGCAGCGCGGGTGGAAGTAGCAGCCGCTGGGCGGGTTCGAGGGGTCGGCCACGTCGCCCTGCATGACGATGCGATCCGATTTATAGAGCGGGTCGGCCTTGGGCACGGCGGAGAGCAGCGCTTCGGTGTAGGGGTGCAGCGGCGCGGAGTACAGTTCCTCGGCGTCGGCGATCTCGGCCACCTTGCCCACGTACATGACTGCCACGCGGTCCGAGATGTGCTGCACCACGCTCAGGTCGTGCGCCACGAAGATGTAGGACAGGTTGAAGTCCTGTTGCAGGTCCTGCAGCAGGTTGAGGGTCTGCGCCTGGATGGAAACATCCAGCGCCGAAACGGGTTCGTCGCAGATCACCAGTTGGGGGTTGAGCGAGAGGGCGCGCGCGATGCCGATGCGTTGGCGCTGTCCGCCCGAGAACTCGTGGGGGTAGCGGCGCAGGTGGTCGGGACGCAGGCCGACGCGTTCGAGCAGGGTGACGATGATGCCCTCAGTCTCCGAGTTCATCTTCTGCCCGTGGATCACCATCGGCTCGCCCACGATGTCCGAGACGGTCATGCGCGGGTTAAGCGAGTTGATCGGGTCCTGGAAGACCATCGAGATTTCCTTGCGGATGAGCTTCATCTTTTCGGGCGGCAGGTCCATCAGGTTGATCATCTCACCGTTGCCCAATTGCCGCGACCTGAAGAAGGCCTGGCCGGCTGTCGGGTGATACAGGCGGATGATGGTGCGGCCGGCGGTGCTCTTGCCGCAGCCGCTTTCGCCCACCAGTCCCAGGGTCTCGCCTTCGCGAACGAAGAAGTTCACGTCGTCCACGGCCTTGACGTAGCCGACCGTCTTGCGCAGCAGGCCCTTCTGTATGGGGAAATATTTCTTCAAGCCCTTGACTTCCAGCAGGTTTTGTTTGGCCTTCGTGGTTTGGGTTTGCATTTCAGGAGCCATGTATGCGCCTCCTCATTCGTAAAGTAGACAGCTGACGTTGTGATCCTCGCCGACGTTCTTCCATTTCGGCGCGACCTTGTCGCACTTGCCCTGCATGAAGGCCGGGCAGCGGGGATGGAATACACAGCCAGTGGGGAGGTTGAACGGATCGGGCACCATGCCGGAGATGGAGGCCAAACGCTCGCCCGGGATCTTCTTTCCCAGCTTGGGGATGGACTTGAGCAGGGCCTGGGTGTAGGGATGTTTGGGGTTCTGGAAGATTTCCAGCACCTTGCCCTGTTCCACGGCCTTGCCCATGTACATTACCACGATCTCTTCGGCCATGCTGGCGATCACGCCCAGGTTGTGGGTGATGAACATGATGGCCATGTTGGCCGATTCCTGGAGGTCGCGCATGATGTCGAGGATCTGGGCCTCGATGGACACGTCCAGGGCGGTGGTGGGTTCGTCGGCGATCAACATGGCTGGCTCGCAGGAGAGCGCCACGGCAATCATCACGCGCTGGCGCTGGCCGCCGCTCAACTGGTGCGGGTAGTTATCCACGCGTTCGTCCGGTTTGGGGATGCCCACGCGCCGCAGCATGTCGATGGCGATGGAGCGCCCCTCCTCCTTGGTCACCTTGCGGTGGGCCTGTATCTGATCCGCGATCTGGTCGCCGACCTTTTGCAGCGGAATCAGGTGGTGCAGGCTGACGGCCTCGTTGATGTGCGCGCCGGCCGTGTAGACCGGGGTGAGGGAGCTCATCGGTTCCTGGAAAATCATACCGATCTCGCCGCCGCGAATCTCGCGGATGATCTTGCTGTCCGGGTGGACCTTGGTCAGGTCGACAATGTCGTCGACCTGCTCATCGCTGGTGTGCTTCATGCGGCGGTGGTAGATGATCTCGCCGCTGGTGATTTTGCCCGGCTTGGGGATCATGTTGAGGATGGCGCGGGCGGTCATGGATTTACCGCAGCCGCTTTCACCGATCACGCCCAGGGTCCTGCCACGGTGGATGGTCAAATTCAGCCCATCCACGGCTTTGACGATGCCGGCGCGCACGTCGAATTCCACGCGCAGGTCTTTCACTTCGATCAGGGGATCATGTAAAGGTTTGGTCATGGCAGTCTCCACTAACGGGCGCCGTAGGGATCGAGGGCGTCGCGCAGGCCGTCGCCCAGCATGTTATAGGCCAGGATGGCGACCAGGATGAAGGGCACCGTCCACAATTCCCAGGGGGTGGTGTGGATGGCGCGCACCGTGGCCGCGTCTTGCAGCAGAACGCCCCAACTGGTGAGCGGGGGACGCAGGCCCAGGCCCAGCCAGCTCAAGGCTGTTTCGGCCAGGATCATGCCCGGGATGGCCAGCGTGGCAATGACGATGACGTGACTCATCGTGCCCGGCAGCAGGTGGCGGAACATGATGCGGGCATCCGAAGCGCCGGCGCTCTTGGCCGCCAGGGCGTATTCACGTTCGCGCAGCGAGAGGATCAGGCCGCGCACCTGGCGCGCCAGGCCGCCCCAACGCACAAAGGACAGGATGACCGTCAACATGAAGTAGACCGCAATGGGCGACCAGAAGGTGGGGATGGCCGCCGCCAGCGCCATGAACAGGGGAATGTCCGGGATGGCGCTCAGGAATTCGGTTGTGCGCTGAATGATCAGGTCGATCGTCCCGCCGTAGAACCCGGAGGCCACACCCAACACCGTGCCGAAGACGATGGTCATGATCTGCCCGATCAGGCCCAGCATCAGGGACAGCCGCCCGCCATACAGGATGCGGGTGAACCAATCCCTGCCGAGCGCGTCCGAACCCATGATCAGGATGATTGCTTCGGGGTTCGCAGCCTGGTCGACGCCATAGAGGTGGACATCCATGGGGATGAAGCCCAATAGTTTGTATGGATCGCCCTTTACGAAGAGACCGACCGGGTACATGCGCGTCGTATCTTCCACGTAGGTGCGGGAACGGGTCTTGAAATCGATCTTCTTTTCCATGCCGTAGACGAACGGCTGCAAGTGGAATTTGCCTTCCGCATCGATGAAATGGAGCCTGGTGGGGGGCGTTTCCACGTAATCCGATGTATTTTCCAGGTCATAGGGCGCGAGAAACTCTGGAATGAACACAAAGGAGAAATAGAATACCAGCAGGAGGATCCCGCCGACCACCGCCGTGCGGTTGCGTTTGAATTTCCACCAGACCAGTGCCCAGTAACTCTGGCTCACTTGTTTCTTGGGGGCAGTAACGGTTTGTTCTGCGACAGTCATAGTTTCTTCTCCTAATCGTGTCTGGCTCAGCGGCCGCGATGGGCGCGCTGTTGAGCGAGAAGTTCATAAGGATAGGGCAGCGGCAGGCCGCTGGCCTGGTCCAGCCGGGCCACTTGTTCGGGGGATAGCGTCCAGCCGGTTGCGCCGAGGTTGTCTTCCAAATGGGCCAGGGTGCGCGCGCCCAGGATCGGGGCTGTGACCGTGGGCTTTTGCAGCAGCCAATTCAAGGCGACTTGCGCCGGGCTGCGGTGCGCTTCACCGGCCACCCCGGACAGGCATTCGAGCACCTGCCAGGTTCTTTCGTTGGCATAGATCTGCCAGGCTTCACCCCAGCCGCGCTTTTCGGCTTCCTCGATGCGCGTGTCGGGCAGGGGCTTGTCCATGCTGCGGTGATATTTTCCGCTCAGCCAGCCGCCGCGCAGGGGACTCCAGGGAATTACTCCCACTCCCTCCGCCTCGCAGACCGGCATCAATTCCCATTCGAAGGAGCGGTCGAGCAGGTTGTAGAGCGGTTGCAGGCAGGCAAAGACTTCCCATCCGTTCCTCTGGCTGAGGTCGATTGCTTTTTGAAGCTGGTAGCCGGCGTAGTTGCTGGCGCCCACGTAACGCACCCTGCCGTCCTGCACCAGGCGGTTCAGGGTGGACAGGGTTTCCTCCAGGGGAGTGCCCGCGTCCCAGGCGTGAACCTGGTAGAGATCGATGTAATCGGTTTGCAGGCGGCGCAGGCTTCCCTCGACCGAGGCCAGGATGTGCTTGCGGCTCAGGCCAACATCGTTGGGCGCGGAACCCATTGGGAAGCGCAGCTTGGTGGCGATGACAAACTCATCGCGGCACTTGTCCCGCAGCCAGCGGCCGAGAATCTCTTCAGACAGGCCCTGGGAATAAACGTCTGCCGTGTCGATGAAGTTGCCGCCGGCTTCGACGAAGCGGTCCAGCAATTGGAAGCTGACCTCTTCGGTCGATTCGCGGCCAAAGGTCATGGCGCCCAGACATAATTCGCTGACTTTCAGTCCAGTGCGGCCGAGGTAACGGTGGTTCACTGCGCACGACCTTTCTACTTATTCCAGGCGGATGCGCGGGTCGACCCAGGCCAGGGTGATGTCAGCCAGCAGGTTGCCAATCAGGGTCAGGAAGGTGAGCAGAATGATGCAGGTGCCAGCCATGTACATGTCGAGTTTGCGCAGCGAGTCGATGTATAGGGGGAAGATGGTCGGCAGGTTGAGCACCACGGCCACCAGGCCGCTGCCGGTGATGATGCCCGGGATGGCTTCCGAACCGAGGATGACGATCAGCGGGTTGATGGCGATGCGCACCGCGTGTTTCCAGATGACCGTGCCGTTGGTCAGGCCGCGGGCGCGCGCCGCTTCCACGAAGGGCTGGCCGAGCGTGTCGAGCAGGTTGCCGCGCATGATGCGCGTCAGGCCGCCCGTGCCGGTCACGGCGCTGATGAAGGCGGGAATCCACAGGTGGTTCAACAAGTCCACGAAGCGTGCCCAACTCCACGGCGCGTCGACGTAGTCCTTGGAGAACAGGCCGGTGGCCTCCACGTTCAGGACCGTAATGGCGAAATACAAGACCAGCAGGGCCAGCAGGAAGCCGGGCATGCCCAGCCCGATGAAACTGATGGTCGTGATGATCTGGTCGCCCAGGGAATATTGTTTTACTGCGGAGAAGACTCCAAGTGGAATGGCCAGGATCCAGACCACCAGAAGTGTGGCGATGCCCAGGATGATGGTCAGGCTGACGCGCTCGCCCAGCATATCGCTCACGGGGCGTTCGTATTCGAAGGATTCCCCGAAATCGCCTTTGAGAAAGTTCACAGCCCAGTTGGTGTACTGCCACATGAAGGGCTTGTCGAGATTGTAGCGTTGGCGGTAGGTTTCGATCTGGCCTTCGGCGCTGCGGTCGCCACGCGCGCGCAACTGGGCCAGTTTTTGGGTGAGAAAATCACCCGGTGGGAGCTTGATGATCACAAAACTGACGAAGGACACCAGCACCACCATGATGGCGGCATAAAGAAGACGGCGGATGATGTAGTTGACCATACTCACCTCTTATAATGGAACCTGACAGGCCCATCCAACCAGGCCTGTCAGACCCGTGATATGGAATGGCGGGCAGTGTGAAACTGCCCGCCATTTTGCGTTAATCGAACTACTTGTCCATCCACCACAGAGCGGCAATCTGGTTGCCAGGCGTGGAAGGAGCCCACGGGCCGACCACACCAAAGTCGAGGATGTTGCGCATGTAATCCTTGACGATGATGGGCATCGGCTGGTCACCGGCGACGCCGATGACAAACGGACCCTCTTCGATGTGGATGTTCATGGCTTCCCAAACGACCGCGTGGCGGGCTTCTTCGGTGTTGGTCTCGCGAGCCTTGTTGTACAGTTCCTGCAGTTTCTGGGCAGGGCTGCCATCTTCAGGCTTGAGGCCGCACGGATAGGCGTTGCCTTCGGCGGGCTGGTCAGCGCAGGCGTCGCCGCCCTTGGCAAACCAGCGGCCTTCCAGCGGGAAGTAGTAGCGGTTCACAACCGGGAACAGCCAGTCGGGGTAGGTCAGGATGTCGATCTCGGAGATGTGCGCGCCGCGGAGCATGTAGTAGCCTTCGTTGGTGCGGATGTCGAGATCGGGCTGGCCCTGGAGGTTGTTGATCTTCACCTTGATGCCCAGGTTGGCTTCCCACTGCTTCTTCATTTCGTCCGCAGCGTCGACCTGGACCTTGAGGCTGCCGCCCCAGTCGGAGATGTCGATCACGAGCTCAAAGGCGGCGCCACTGGGCAGGTTGCGGAAACCATCGTCGCCCTTTTCCATGCCAAGCTCGTCGAGCAGGGCATTGGCGGCGTCAGCGTCGAAGTTGGCGAAGTTCTCGGCCCACTTCTTGTACATTTCCTGGCCCTGGTCGCCGGTGAAGTGCCACGACTGCGGGCTGAGGGTGTAGTTCTTGATGTCGGCGATGCCGCCCCAAGCCACGTCGACCACGCGCTGGCGGTCGAAGCCCATGGAGAGCGCCTGGCGGAACTTGGCGTCGCGCAGCAGGTCGCGGATTTCCTTGGCGTGTTCGGGCGTGTCGTCTTCGTAGTTCTTGCCGCCTTCAACGTAGTCCTGGTTGACCATGTAGCCAGGCCAGGCACCGGCGCCGTTCATGTAGTTCTCGAGGAAGTGGTAGCCACCGGCAGCAGCGTTCTCCTGCAGGAAGGGGATTTCGTTCGGGCCGCCGCAGATGCGGAAGGCGGTGTCGTACTTGCCCTGCGAGCAGTTCAGGATGCGGGTCTGTTCGTCGGAGACGATCTCGACGCTGACGGCATCGATGTAGGGCAGCTGGTTGCCTTCACCGTCCACGCGCCAGTAGTACGGGTTGCGGGTGAAGGTGTAGTTCTGGCCGTCGTCAGACAGTTCGGTCAGACACCAGGCGAAGAGGCAGGGGTAACCGGGCGTCTGCCACCACTTGTCCTGGTTGGCGAAATCTTCCCAGGTCTTGCCGGAGGTGGTGTAGGCGGGGTGGTATTCCTTGAGGTAGTGGGCCGGCTTCATGAAGTTCTTGGCGAATTCCCAGAAGCCCTGGGCCATGAAGTAGGGATCGACCCACAGGCCGCGATCCTTGGACTTCCACACGATGGTGTAGTCATCGGGGAATTCCATGTCGATCGGGCTTCCGTCGGCGTTGCGCAGGTAGGCCGGGATGCTCCACAGCTTCTGATCGGGGTTCTTGGCGAAGTCTTCCCACCAGAACTTCCAGTCGGCGGTGGTGTAGGGTTCGCCGTCCGACCATTTGAGGCCCGGGCGCATGTGCATGGTGAAGGTCTTGCCGTCTTCCGACCACTCGTAGGACTCAACCAGGCCGGGTTCGTAACCGGTCAGGTCGGCTTTCCATTTGATCGGGGCTTCGACGGCGAAGTACAACTGAACGTTGCCCACTTCAGGCCACCACGAGGCGGAGTACAGCGTGCCGCCGTATTTGCCGATTTCGGCATAGTCGGCCACGGTCACCACTGGGGTGTCGGGCAGGCGCTCTTCCACGGCGGGCAGGGTGCCGGCGGCAACCTGTTCGGCCAGGTCGGGGGCTTCGCCAAAGGCAGCCACGGGAGCCGCAGTCGGTTCAACCGGTGCCTGGGTGGCGGGATCAGCCGGTTTAACCGGTTCGGTGGCAGTCGGGGTGCCGCCGCAGGAAGCAATCAGCATGCTGGCGATGACCAGGAGGCTGAACAGCAGTGAATATTTGGTCTTCA
The DNA here is from genome assembly GCA_049324895.1 of Chloroflexota bacterium. Taxonomy (GTDB): domain Bacteria; phylum Chloroflexota; class Anaerolineae; order Anaerolineales; family Villigracilaceae; genus JACPVF01. The sequence continues at coordinate 27,313 of JBMOMS010000210.1, read as the reverse complement.
TACGTCCCTTCTTCTCCTAATTGGTAGGAATTTGAGTTGAGTTTGTCGGCTTGCTCGAAACGTTGGCGGGTTGTGCGGTTTGAGTATCCCTGGCGGGTCATCACCTCCTTACATCAACTTCGGATAGCTGCCTGCCCTTGGGGTAGGCAACTTCAGATACGGGGGTTCGCCAATCCACCATATTGTGGATGGCAACACCAGCCGCCTGGACCATGGCACCGATCAGGGTGGAATGGCGGCCCAACATGGCGGTGGTAATCTTGACGGCATGTTCGGACGCCGGCAGAGATCGTTCTTTGACCATTTTTCGGATTGGCGCGGTCAGGATGTCGCCGACCTCGGCCACGCCCCCGCCGATGATGACCACGCTCGGATTGACCAGGTTGATCAAGCCGGCAATGGCGATTCCAATAAAGGTCCCGGAGCGGTTCAGGATTTCCTGGGCCTCCAGGTCGCCGCGGCGGGCGGCGTCGGCTACGTGGTTCACGGTGATGTGTTCGCGGTTGAATTCGGCCAGCAGGGTGCGCCTTCCGTTTTCCACCAGCTTTTTGGCCTGGAGTTCGATGGCGTTTCCGCTGGCGAAGGCTTCCAGGCAGCCGTGGTTTCCGCAGGTGCAGAGCGGGCCGTTCTTGTCGATGGTCAGGTGTCCAATTTCGCCGGCCGCGCCGGTGGCGCCCACGAAAATCTGCTGGTTGATGATCAACCCGGCCCCAATGCCGCTGCCGACTTTGATGTAGGCCAGGTTTTGTTCGCCGCGCCCGGCCCCGTAGGCCCATTCGCCCAACGCGCCCAGGTCGGCGTCGTTGTTCAAGGTGACGGGGACGTTCCAGCGGGTTTCGAGGGTGTCGCGGATCGGGAAGCGGTCCCAGCCCGGCATGATCGGCGGCGCCATAACCATGCCGGCGTCCGTAATCACCGGCCCCGGCACGCTGACGCCGACCGCCGAGAGATCACCGAGGCCGATTCCGCAGCGTTCCAGCAGGGTCTGCAGCGCCTGGTCGGCTTCCTGCAAGCAACGCTCGGGACCGTTCGAGATCTTGAACGGGAGTTCCACTTCGTCGATGATGCGGGCCGAAACATCTCCCAGCGCAACGCTGAGATGGACGGCGCCCATATCCACGGCGGCCACCAGGCCGCATTTTGGGTTCAGCTCCAGCACGACTGGCGGCCTGCCACTGGGGGTTGAGCGGCTGTCGGTTTCGAGGATGATGCCATTGTCGATCAGTTCATTGATAATGACTGTCACACCGGCGCGCGTCAACCCCAACTCTTCAGCGATGTCCGTTCGGGAAATCCCTTTTCCCGCAAAACGGATCAAATCAACCGCTGCGTGTTTGTTATATTTCTTAATATTATGATTGGCAGGGAGAAAGTAGGAAGCGCTCAAAGTTGACCTAAACGGGAACCTTTTAGCCAAATAACTGCATATATATTATCACGACGTTAAAAGTTTTTCAAGTAGTTTAATAAATTGGTTCCGGTAGTTGAGGAAATGCCCCTATTTTGTTCAAACCACGGATTGGGCCTTCCCCGGACTTGGAACCATTGCGGGCCAGCCTGCGTCACTTCAAGGAAAACGGCGCGGCATGACCCATGCGCGCCTTGACAGGCCTTTCCACTACGGGCATACTCCCCATACATGCTGGCCTTGCGGGCCAGGGAGGTTGATATGAAAGTTTTTCGCTATGTCGTTTTCTACCTGGCCTTGATCCTGTTGGCTGGCTGCCAGCCTTTGGAGCCGGCCCTGCTGCCCCTGCAAGCTGAACCGGGCGGGCCGCAGGTCATCGGACGGACACCCCTGCCGGGCGAGCGCCTGTCCCTGCAGCCGCTCATCCAAATTCGCTTCGACCGCGACATGCACCCGGCTGAGACCGAAGCGGCCTGGCGGCTTGTGGACGCGCAAGAACGGCCCGTGGAGGGCGCCTTCACCTGGGTTGACGAGACCACCTTTCAATTCGAGCCATCCCGTCCGCTGCAGGCAGGCGCGGCCTATACGGGCATCCTCGCGCCCGTCGCAGCCCTGGATGGGACTCTCACGGCGGGCGAGTTGCGCTTCGAGTACCTCACCGTGGATGCGCTGGCTGTCAGCCAGGTCTTTCCTGGCGAGAGCGTGGAAGAGATCGATGTCGATAGCGCCATCACGGTCATCTTCAACAAGCCTGTCGCCCCCCTGTCCATCCTGGAAGACCGCGGGGATTTGCCCGATCCCATCCAGATCACGCCCAGGGTCAGCGGCCAGGGCGAGTGGATCAACTCCTCGGTGTATGTGTTCAAACCCGAACCGGCCCTGGTCAGCGGCAGCACCTATTCCGTGCAGGTCCCCGCGGGGCTGGTCGACCTGACCGGCAGCCAGTTGGAGCAGGCCCACACCTGGACATTCCGTACCGCAGCGCCGCAGGTCACGCATTACTCGCTGGTCAACGGGGATCGCAATCCCACCAACCTGGTCAGGCACGTGCTGCTCGACCAGGCCTTCGAGATCGGTTTCACCCAGCCGATGAACAAGGAGGTTGTGGCGGCCAGCCTGCATTTGAGCCGCGCAGGCGTGGACTTTCCGCTCGACCTGACCTGGAACGAGGCCGCAACCCTCGTGACGATCAAACCCAAAGAGCGGCTGGAGATTTCCGAGACGGAATACAAACTGGAACTGGATTTTGCCCTGGCCGCCGACGGGGGCCAGCTGGAAAAGGGCATCTCCCTGCGTTTTTACACCGTGCCCCTGCCGCACATTTTGGGCACGCAGCCTTCCAATGCCAGCAAGGCCAGTGAATATAGTTCGCGGATGACCATCAATTTCTCCTCGCCCATGGACCCGCACAGTTTAGAGGGCAGGATTCAGGTCACGCCCCAGCCCGAGGGATTGAGCACCTTCTACTCGGCCTATGGCTGGAACCTGACCGTCAACGGCCTGCAGCCTTCCACCGAATACACGGTCAAGGTCCTGCCGGGCGCGCAGGATATTTATGGCAATAGAATCGAGGATGAGCGCGAGGTCCACTTTATCACCGGGGCGCGCAAACCCTATGCGCGCATGTTGCTGCCATACCGCCCGCTGGTTTACCGTGAACAGGGCGTGCAGGAACTGTATTTCCAATACACCAATGCCACCGACATCAACATCTCGATCTACGAGTTGACCTATGAGGAATTTTCCAAATATGTGCAGGAAAATTCGAATGCCTGGCGCCCGACCGATTTCCGTCCGGTGGAGCGCATTCCCGTCCTGAGCTGGTCGCCCGAGGATGAGCCTGCCCCGGATGCCGTGCGGCGCGTGCGTCTCGACTTTGCCGGTCGGGAAGGGCCGCTCAAGGCGGGTTATTACCTGGTCGGTTTGCAGGCTGAACCCTTCAAATCCGGTGAGTACTTCCTGCAGGCCGCCGTCTTCGTGGTGGCCTCCGACAACCTGACCTTCAAGGCCACCGAGAACGAGGCCTTGGCCTGGCTGGTCGACCTGGAGACGGGGAAACCCGTCCGTGGTGTGCCCGTCACGGCCTACAACCGCTCGATGACGAAGCTGAAGACCGTCACCACCGACAAGGACGGGCTGGCCTACTTCGACGATGTGATCGAACCCGCCTTCCTGCGCGCCGAGGGGAGCGGGCGCGTGGCCTTTGCCGCCAGGAGTTGGGGCAGCGGGATGTCGTTTGGTGAATTCGGCGTGTGGACGCAATACTACGGCGATGTGTCGGGACCCTTTGCCTATGTCTACACCGACCGGCCGCTCTACCGCCCGGGCCAGGAGGTCATGTTCAAGGGCATCGTGCGCGAACAGGATGACCTGCATTACAGCCTGCCGCCCGCGCAGGAGATTTTCGTGACCATCCTCAACAGCGAAGGCGAGGAGGTTTATAAGGAAGCCCTGCCCATCTCCGAGATGGGCAGCTTCAATGCGCAATTCGAGATTGCTGCGGACGCCATGCTCGGCACCTACGACCTGTACGCGGGCTACAGTTACGATGATGCCTTTGCCGCGGTCTCCTTCCGCGTGGCGGAATATCGCAAACCCGAGTTCGAGGTGACGGTCTCCGCCCAGGAGACGGACGTGCTGGCGGGCGACCCGTTCACCTTCGATTTGGATGCCGCCTACTACTCGGGCGGCAGCGTGGACGGCGCCGAAGTCGAATGGTTCACCGAGGCCTCCCTGTATGGGTTCGTCCCAACGGCGGAGTATTCCATGTTCAGCTTCAGCAACCTGAGTTCCAGCTGGTACGAGTACAACGCCAGCCAGCCCTCGGGCGGGACGCTCAACGAAGGCGCGGGCCAGACCGATTCCCAGGGCCGCTTCTCAGTGGAACAGCCCTCCAGCCTGGGCGAGGAAGGCCTGAGCCGGCGCGTCACCTTCAGCGCCAACGTGACCGACGTGGCGGGCAACCTGGTCAGCGGGGGTTCGAGTGTGGTGGTACACCAAAGCCTGGTCTATGCGGGCATCCGCTCCCTGAAATACCTGGGCGAAGTGGACAAGCCGCAGACCTTCGAGGTGGTGGCCCTGGACTGGGAGTCGCTTCCGCAGGCGGGGGCCACCGTCAGCGTGGAGGTGTTCAGGCAGCAGTGGTTCAGTGTGCAGAAACAGGACGAGGACGGCAAGGTGACGTGGGAGACCTCCCTGAAGGAGACCCTGGTGCAGCAGAACGCGGTCATCGTCCTGGATGCGAACGGGCTGGCCCAAGTCCAGTTCACGCCGGCGGAGGGCGGCATCTACAAAGTCGTTGTGACGGTCAGCGATGACCTCGGTCACACGCACCAGGCCGCCGCGCGCATCTGGGTGTCGAGCCGCTATTACGTCCCGTGGCGGCAGACCAACGACCGCTCCTTCGACCTGGTGGCCGACAAGTCGCAGTACGCTCCGGGCGACACGGCCAAAATCCTGATCGCCTCGCCCTTCGAGGAAGCGGTCTATGCGCTGGTCACGTACGAGCGCGGGCACGTCTACGAGCGCGAGGTCATCCTGCTGGAGGGTAACAGCACCCTCTACGAATTACCCATTTCCAAAGATATGGCTCCGGGCGTGTACCTCTCGGTGACGGTCATTCGCGGCGCGGAACAGGGCGGACTGGACTTCAAGATGGGCGTGACCCAGCTCAAGGTGGATACGAGCCAGCAGGAACTCACCGTCACCATCACCCCCGACCGTGAGACGGCCGGGCCGGGCGACGAGGTGACCTACACGGTCGAGACGAAGGACGCCTCGGGCCAGCCCGTTTCGGCGGAGGTCTCGCTGGCCCTGGTGGACAAGGCCCTTCTGGCCCTGGCCCCGTCCAACACCCTGCCGATCCTGGACGCCTTCTATCCCCAGCGCGCGCTCAGCGTGCAGACCGCGGTCGGCATCGTGCAGAACGCGGAGGACTTCAATGCAAACTACGAAGGCACCGAGACCGACGGCCTGGCAATGGGCAGCGGCGGGGGTGGCAAAGGCGTGGGCGACCTGGGCGTGATCGATGTGCGCCAGAACTTCAAGGATACGGCCTATTTCCGCGCCGTGGTGCAGACCGATGAGAACGGACAGGCCAGCGTGACCGTGAGCCTGCCCGACAACCTGACCACCTGGCGGATGGATGCCCGCGCCGTGACCGGAGACTCCCTCGTCGGCCAGGCGACCCACGAGCTGGTCTCCGCCAAGCCGGTGTTCATCCAGATCCAGGCGCCGCGCTTCTTCGTCGTGGGCGACTCTGTGCAGTTGGGCGCAGCCGTCCATAACAACACGGATGCCGATATGCAGGTCACAGTCTCGTTGGACGCGCAGGGCGTGACGATGCGCTCCGAGAAGCTGCGCGTGTTGGATGTGCCCGCCCGCAGCCAGGCCTACGTGACCTGGGATGTGGAAGTGAAGCCAGGCTCGGAGCGCGTGGATTTGCTGGCGAGCGCCGTCGGCGGCGGCTACGAAGACAGCACCCGTCCCACCCTGGGCACGCTGGAGGACAACGGCATCCCCGTCTACGCCTATCACGCCCGCGAAGCGGTCGGCACCGGCGGCATCCTGATGGATGCGGGGTCGGCCAGCGAACTGGTTGTGCTGCCTCGCGCGTTCGAGACCAGCCGCGCCGAACTGGTGGTGGAACTTTCCCCCTCGCTGGCCGCCTCGATGACCGACGGCCTGGCCTACCTGCGCGATTATCCGCACCTGTGCATGGAGCAGACCGTGTCGCGCTTCCTGCCGAACGTGCTCTCGGCGCGGGCGCTCAAGCTGGCGGGCATCGATAGTCCGCTCCAGGCTGACCTGGATGTCAACGTCAACCTGGCCTTGCAGCGCATCTATGCCAACCAGATCAGCAACGGCGGCTGGGGTTGGTGGAGCAGCCAGGAGAGCCAGCCGTTGACCACGGCCTACGTCCTGCTGGGGCTGGTCGAGGCGCGCGATTCGGGTTACACGGTTTCTGAAGATGTGATCGAACGCGGCCTGGACTACCTGCATTCCCGCCTGTCGCTGCTGCACGCCAATGCAAGCACCAGTGACTTCAACCGCCAGGCCTTCATCGTATACGTGCTGGCGCGCGCGGGCCAACCGCACACCTCGCAGATGAATTTCCTGTTCAAGCACCAGACGAAGCTGGATGTGTACGCACAGGCCTACCTGACCCATGCCATGTTCCTGGCCGACCCCGCGGATGAGCGCATCCAGAGCCTGCTCTCGAACTTCCACGGCGCGGCGATCACCTCCGCGACGGGCACGCACTGGCAGGAAGAGGCGCCTGACTACTGGAACTGGAACACGGACAAGCGCACCACCGCCATCGTCCTGCACATGCTGACTGACGTCGACCCCGAAAACCCGCTGACGGCCAATGCCGTGCGCTGGGTGATGTCCAACCGACGGGGCGGCCGCTTCGACTCGACCCAGGAAACGGCCTGGACTTTGATGGCCCTGACCAACTGGCTGAAGGTCACGGGCGAGTTGGACGGCTCCTACTCTTACGCGCTCGGCCTGAACGGGGAACTCTTGCAGCAGGCCAGCGCCACGAAGGAGAACCTGTCGGATCCGCTGGTGGTCAGGCAGGCCCTGGTCGAAGAGATCAACACGCTGGTCATCGTGCGTGGGGAGGGCGCGGGCAACCTGTATTACAGCGCCTATCTCGATTTGACCCTGCCCGCTGACCAGGTGGGCGCGCTCGACCACGGCATTATGGTCTCGCGCCAGTATTACGCCCTGACCGACCTGAAGACGCCCATCACCGCCACCCAGCGTGGGGAACTGGCACAGGTGCGTGTCACCATCGTGGTGCCCGAGTCCCTGCACTACGTGGTGGTCGAGGATCCGCTGCCTGCGGGCTTCGAGGCGGTCGACTCATCCCTGAACACCAGCGCGGAAGTGCCCAAGTCGCTCTCGGGCGAGGCGCTTCAACTGCGCGGCTGGGGCTGGTGGTACTTCGACCACATCGGCATGTACGACGAGAAAGTGGTGCTCTCCGCCGACTACCTGCCCGCGGGCACCTACGTCTTCACCTACCTGGCGCGCGCCAGCACGGCGGGCACCTTCCAGGTCATGCCGGTCACGGCCCAGGAGTTCTATTTCCCGGATGTGATGGGTCGCGGGGCGGGGAGTATCTTTGTGGTCAGGCCGTAGAGGAGGGTCGAGAGCAGTAATCAGTGAGCAGTGATCAGTAGCGCGAGATATTCTCTCGCGCTACGATTTTTACGGCTCCAGTACGGTGATCGTGATCGGCGGCGTGGTGAGGATTTGCCCATCTGCGGCGACGGCTTCCAGCCAGATGCGGTGTTCGCCGACGGTCAGCTGCCACCAGGTGACGTAGGGTGCGGAGGTCAGCGTGGCGAAGACCTTCCCGTCCACGATGACGGACAGGCGGGTCAGCGGCTGGCGGCTTTCGGCCTGGATGGGAATCTGCTGGGACTGCGGGTCGAGATCGGCGGAGAGGCGGTAGGTGACGTCGGCGGCGGGGGCGATCAGTACCAGGGGAGGGGCGGCGTCGTTAACGGAAGCAGGCTCCAGGTCCGCGACCAGGGGCAGGCCCTGACTCCTCGCCCAGGGGAAGGCCGCGGCGGGTAAATCCAATGCAGTGACGGGCAGTCCATCCACCCAAATTTCCCGATACAGGTTGTCGGGCTGGGTCGGTTCGGTGCCTGCGATGAACCATTCCAGGCTGGTGTTGGGGCATTGCGGCGTGGGCAGCAGGCCCGAGAGCGTACAGACCTGCGCCTGGACGAGTCCTTCGGGGCGGGGGAAGGGGCGGTTGGGCTGGCCTGTCAGGGCGGCGCGCATGAAGTTGTTCCAGATGGGAGCTGCGCCTGTCAGCCCGGTGACGTTGTGCATGGCCTGATAATCGCTGTTGCCGACCCATACTCCCACGACCAGGTCTGTCGTGTAGCCAATTGTCCAGTTGTCGTGGAAGTTGGTGGTGGTGCCGGTCTTGACCGCGGCGGTGCGGTCGAGTTTGAGCGTGCTGTTGAGGCCGAAGCCGACCTTGCGCGCGCGGTCATCGCTGAGGATGTCGCTGACCAGCCAGGCCACGCGCGGATCGAAGACCTGCGCCTGCGGGGCCTTTTCTTCAGTGTAGAGCAACCGGCCTTCGAAGTCGCTCACGTCCAGCAGCAGGTAGCGGCTGGGATAGGCGCCCTGGTTGGCGAGGGCGGCGTAGGCGCCCGTCAACTCCAGCAGGGACATTTGCCCGCCGCCCAGGGCCAGCGAGAGGTCATACTCGTCGGGGTTGGGATCGAGCGAGTGGATGCCCAGCCGTTTGGCGAGCGCCAGAGTCTCGGCGATGCCGACATGGTCGAGCGCCAGCACGGCGGGGATGTTGAGCGAGGAGCCTAACGCGAGGCGCACAGGCACGGGGCCGTGTTCGAGGTTGTCGTAGTTCTTGGGGATGTAGGGCGCGCCGTCGTGGGTGGGGAAATTCGTCTGCACGTCGAGCAGGGCGGTGGCGGCAGTCCACGGGGCGGGGGAGTCGGGCGAGAGGGCCTGGGCGTAGAGGAAAGGCTTGAAAGCGGAACCCGACTGACGCGGGGCGGTGGCCATATCCACTGAGCCGTGAATCGACTCGTCGAAGAAGTCCGCGCTGCCGACCAGGGCCAGCACCTCGCCTGTGCGCGGATCGATGGCGACCAGCGCGGCATTGTTCACGTTTTGGGCCAGCTCGCCTTCCCCGGGTTTGTAGAATGCCAGGCGGCGGGTGATGGTTTCCTCGGCCAATTGTTGAAGATCCAGGTCGAGGGTGGTGCGGACGATCAGGCTTTGTGTGGGCGCAAGCTGGCCGCTCTCGAACAACTCATCCACGCGGGCCTTGACCAGCCAGACGAAATGCGGCGCGTGGATCGGGAAGGGCGCGGGGTTGTAGGCCAGCGGGGTGATCTCGGCCAGGACGCGTTCCTCGGCGCTGATGAAGCCCTGCTTTTCCATCAAGCCCAGCACGATGCGCTGGCGTTCCTGCGCGGCGGCGGGATCGATGAAGGGATTGTACAGGCTGGGCGCCTGCGGCAGGCCGGCGATCAGGGCGCACTCGGGCAGCAGCAGGTCGCGGGCGGGCTTGTCGAAGTAGATTTGCGCGGCGGCTTCCACGCCGTAGGCGAAACTGCCGTAATAGGTTTGGTTGAGGTAGAGCGCCAGGATTTCATCTTTCGAAAGGCGCCGGGTCATTTGCCAGGCCAGCACGGCCTCGCGCAGTTTGCGGCGCAGGCTGCGTTCGGCGCGTTCTTCGGGTAGCAACAGGTTGCGCGTCACCTGTTGGGTGATGGTGCTGCCGCCCGCGATGGTCTCGCCGCCTGTCAGGTTGATCCAGAATGCGCGCAGGATGCCAACCAGGTCGACGCCGGGGTTCTGGTAGAAGTTGCCGTCTTCGATGGCGATGGTGGCATCCTGCATACACTGCGGGATGGATTCGAACGGCAGGACGGCGTGCTGGCCGCTGGTCTCGGGCATGATCTCGTACAGCAGGCGTCCGTTCCGATCCGTGACGCGGATGCTGGGCTGGTTCAGTTTCGACGGCAGCGAGTCCAGCGAGGGCAGGTCGTGGAAGAGGTGGAACGACAGCCCCGCGATGAGCAGGAGCAGGGTCAGCAGGGCGTACCAGAGGGGTTTTCGTTTCATGGTTGGGATTGTAATCCGAATGGTCGGGGAAAATCTCAGAAGAAAGACTCTGCGCGCGTCCCCAAAGTTCCAAACCTGCAAGCCGATTTGATACAATCTCCCCATGCCCAGGATTTTCACCCACATCAACGACCTGGACGCGGACGACATCCGCGCCCTGTACGATGGCTTCGATGCGCCCATCGCGCGGCTGGATTGCGGCCGGCAGTGCGCGCCGCATAATCCCAGCGGCAAGCCGTTTTGCTGCGACCTCTGTCAGGCCGTGCCGGCAGCCTATAAAAGCGAATGGGCCTACCTCGAACCGAACACCGATTTGTGGCACGCCTGGCGCGGGGATGAATGTGCGACTCCGCCCTCCGCGCGGGAGCAGGCGAAACTGCGGGCCGGGACTCCCGAAAGCATGACCCTGCTGGCCTGCCTCGGGCCTGCGCGCTGCCAGCGCGACTTCCGCGCCTTGAGCTGCCGGCAGTTTCCCTTCTTTCCCTACGTCAGCGCGGATTATCGTTTTCTGGGCCTGGCCTATGAGTGGGAGTTCGAGTCGAAGTGCTGGGTCATCAGCAACCTCGGGCAGGTCTCGGTGCGCTATCGCGAGGAATTCGTCCGCGCGTATGACCGCCTGTTTGCGCTATTCCAGGATGAGTTCGACAGTTACGCCATCCGCTCGGAGCAGATGCGCGCCCACTTCCTCGAACGCAAACGCCGCATCCCGATCCTGCATCGCAAGGGCGGCCTCTACTTGCTCAGTCCCGCCAGCGAGCGCCTGGCGCGAGTCGAAGGGGACAGGCTGCCGAAGTTCGGGCCGTATCGTTGAACGCGGTGACGCTCCTTCAATGGTGCGACAGGCGCGGAAAATTCCGATTTGGCGCGGCGCTTTTTCTGGCGCTTTTTCTTGACGAAAATACCCTGCGCGGATAAAATCCCCCCCGCTGTTCTTCTGCGCCTCCGCCGTTCGACAGGGAGGCGCGTTTTATGTCTGTGTTTGGAGTGAACCTGATGATGCCTGACCTGACCGACCCCGAAGTCGAAAACGACCAGCCGCAAGTGACCAACCTGTCGGAGGTGGATGTGGAGACGGTGCAGGCTGAACTGGTGCGCATGCATCAGAGCACCGCCCAGTCCATCGAGGCGGAAGAAGTGGAACTTCACCAGTCGGCTTCGGTGCAAGTCGCCACCCAGCAGGTTTCGGCGCACGAATCCGCGCTGGGACTGGTGCAGGCTGGCGATGTGCGGATGCAGAACAGCGGCGCTGGCGTCATCCGCGCGCAGACCGTCCACCTGGATGGGTATGCGGGCGTGGTGGCTGCCAATCAGGCCGAACTGGGCAACACCTATGCGGGCCTGGTGGCGAGCCGCGAAGTGTGCGGCGAGCGGATCGAGTCGTTGATCCTGTTGGCCCGCCATGTGGATGGCGAGGTCAAAACCGTGGTGGACACGCGCGGCGCAATCCTGGCCGGCCTGGTGGGCGGGCTGTTTGCGGGACTGATGTTCCTGCTGACCCGCGCCCTGTTCGGAAGAAAATCGTGAATTCCCCCGGCCGCGGGCCGGGTGAAAATCTATTCTAGCGAGCGAAGGTACCCTTCAAAGGAAGGGGAGAGGCGCTCAAGGAGAAAAAATGGAACGTGTAACACTCAAGGCAACCAAACGTGATGTGACCGGCAAGCAGGTCAAGGCCCTGCGCCGCGCCGGGCAATTGCCCGCTGTAATCTACGGGCGTCACGTCGAGCCGGTCAAGATTATGCTGGAAGCCCACTCGGCCTCGATGTCTTTGGCCAAGCTGACCTCCTCCAGTCTGATCATGATCGACGTGGACGGGCAGGAATATCCCGTTCTCGTGCGCGAAAAGCAGCGTAACTACATCAAGAACAGCCTGCTGCACGTTGACTTCCTGGCGGTCGACCTGACCGAGAACATTCGCACCGAGGTGCGCATCGAGTTCACCGGCCTGTCCCTGGCGGTCAAGGATTACAACGCGGTGCTGGTCAATCACCTGACCTCCCTTGAGGTGGAATGCCTCCCGACCAACCTGCCCGAGCGCATCGTGGTCGACCTGGGCGCCCTCGCCCGCATCGGCGATGCCATCCACGTGAGCGACGTGGCCTCCATCGAGAATGTCCGCTTCCTGGATGATCCCGATGAAATCGTGGTGATTGCCACCTACGCCAAGGATGAGGAAGCCGCCACCGCCGGCGAATCTGCCGAACCCGAAATCATCGAGAAGGGCAAGAAGGAAGAAGAGGAGTAATCCTCCCGCTGTGCAATATAAAACGGCCGTTCCCACAGGAACGGCCGTTTTTCGTTTTGAAGGAAACCAACGCTCGCGTCTCAGGCCAGCAGCAGGTTGACAAAATCCACCGTCATGCGCGCAGTGGCGCCCCACAACAATTCGCCGTCATAGGGGTGATAGGCAATCAGCGCGCGTTTTCTATCGGGGAAGGGAAACTCCCAGCGATTGCGCGACTCTGCCAGCCAGTTCAAGGGGATGGTGAACACGCGCGCAACCTCGGCATTTTCCACGCGAAAAACGTAGGGCCAGGGGATGACCCCCACCACGGGTGTGACCCGAAAATGGGTAATGGTAATCATGGTATTCAGGCGGCCCAGCAGGCGCACATCCTGCGGGGTGACGCCAATCTCTTCGTGGGCTTCGCGCAGGGCGGTCTGCTCGGGTGTGGTCTCCCCGGCGTCACAGGCCCCGCCGGGGAAGGAGACCTGTCCCTTGTGCGACTCGACGCGCTCGGTGCGGCGGGTGTAGAGCAGGTGCCATGCGTCGTCGTAGCGCACAAGCGGAACCAGCACTGCGGCGCATTTGACCTTTGCGCCCGGGGCGAGGTCCACTTCGGCGTAGCCGTCGCTCGACAGGTCCGAGCCGACTGCGTCCAGCCTGGCGCGGATGAAGTCTTCGGTGAATTGAGCTGGCATGGATGGCGGGTCAATCCCCGCCGCGCAGCGGGCTGCCGCAGTAGCTGCATTCGGCTGTGACCTCGTCCAGCCACTCGACCTCGTCCGGAAGGACGGCGCCGCCGCAGGACGGGCAGTGCGTGGGCAGGATCGGCTTGCGGGCGGCGGCCTGCGGGCTGGGAGGGGTGAAGGCGGGCGGCAGGGTCGCCGTCAGGTAGGCCTCGACCTGCGCGGCCTCGGATTCGAAGCCGCGCTCGTTCAACTCGTCAACGGCGCGGCGGCCGGCGCGATGCAGTTCCCCCCACTGGCCGCGCGCGGCAAACAGGCCCAGTCCACGTTTTAGATGCGACAGGCCCTGCGCAGATTGTCCCGCCAGGAAACGGGCGCGTCCCGCATGAATGAAGAAGACCGGCGCGCGCGGACCGTCCCGCCCCTCGGCGGCCTGGGCCAGTTGCTCGTAGGCGGCGGCAGCCTCCGCGTACTGGCCGGTGGCCATCCACTGGTTGGCGCGCTGAAGGATGGGGGGAACGTTGGGTGTCATGGCGCGGCGAAGGGCGCGGCGAAAACCTCTACGCATTGTTTTTCTCCTTTGGCAATCAACAGGACGCGATCTATCTTTCTTCCAACTCGCCCGCGCCGACCTCTTCGAGCAGCTCGCGCGTGCGCTCGTCCTCGCTGGGTTCGATGCGGCGCGCAAAGACCAGGAAACCCGTGTGCGCCACCATGCGGTCGGTGGGACGGATGCGGCTCGGCTCGGATTTGTAATAGCGCAGCAGCAGTTCACAGGTCTCGATGAAGGCAAAGTTGTTGCGGCGCAGGGCGTACAGGGTCTTCTCCACCTGATTGAAGGTGGGAATGATCGCGCACAGGAATCCGCCCGGGCGCAGCACGGCGCGCACCTGTGGGACCAGGTCGTAGGCGTTGGGCACATCCAGGAAGAAGGCCGGGATGTTGGTTTCATCCATGCCTTCGGTGATGTTGCGCAGCTTGAACTCGACGCGTTCGGCCAGGCCCACGCGGGCCAGGTTCTTGCGCGCCAGGTTTTGGGTGTCGGGCTTCTGTTCGTACGAGACCACCCGTCCCTGCGGGCCGACGGCCGAGGCTAGGGCAATGGTCATCGAGCCGGAGCCGGTGCCCGCCTCCACCACGGTCTGGCCGGGCGCCACGCCCATGGTCACAAGGATGAAACCGATATCCTTTGGGTACAGGATTTGCGTGTTGCGCGGCAGGTCGATCAGCAGGTCGGCCAGCGAGGGCTGCAACAGGAAGAAGGGCGAACCGAGGTGGCTGAAGACCTGGGTGCCCCATGGCTGCCCGATCAGTTCGTCGTGCTTGAGCACGCCGCGATGGGTTTGGAAGTCGGCCCCGGCTTTCAGGGTCAGGATGAAATTTTTGTGTCGCAGGCCCACCAATTGGGCCAGGTCGCCATCCTGGGCGACGGGGGAGGAGGAGGTGATGGTCATGCCCTGATTGTACTCCGGGACGGCCTTATTTCTCCTCGATTTCCACACTCAAGATCCTGTCGGCAGCCGGCAGGTTGGTCTCGGTTTCGGGATCGCGCGGGGTCAGGCTTTCGAGCACATCCATGCCGCTCAACACGCGCCCGAAGATGGTGAAGGATCCGTCGAGCTGCGCGGCCGGGGCATAGGTGATGAAGAACTGGCTGCCGTTCGTGTTGGGGCCCGAGTTGGCCATGGCCAGCAGCCCGGGCCGGTCGAATTTGAGCGTTGGGTCGATCTCGTCCTGGAACAGGTAGCCGGGGTTGCCGCGCCCCGAACCGGTCGGGTCGCCCGATTGGGCCATGAAGCCCAGGATCACGCGGTGGAAGGGTGCGCCATCGAACCAGCCCTGTCGCGCCAGGAAGACAAAAGAGTTGACCGTCACCGGGGCTTTGTCGGCGAACAGTTCCAACACAACATCCCCCTTTTCAGTGTGCAGGGTGGCGATGTACTGTTTTTGTGGGTCGATGGTGATCGGCGGACAGGTGGTGAATTGCCGTTCGGCCAGCAGGATCAGATTGATGGTGGTTTCGACGCTGTTATAACCGATGGCAAAGGCGGGCTGGGGATTGCCATTGATGAGCAGCAGCGGGACGGTCTGCAAGCCGGCGCTGCGGGCCGAGGCAAACATGGAATTCATGCGGGCCGCCGTTTCCGGGCTTTTCATCCCCGCCCGGAACTGGTCGCCGTCAAGCCCCAGGCCCGCGGCTTGCTCGGTGACCCAGGTCTCGAACTCAGCCGGGGGCAGCGCATCCCATTGGTCGCTTTTGATGAAGAGCGTGTCGTACATTTCCCAGAACTTGCCCGCATCCCCGGCCGCAATGGCGGCCTGCACAGCCAATTCGCTTTTGTCGAGCTGGCCGACGAGCGGCACGGGGCGAAAGACCAGGCGGATCTTGCCCGGGTAGTTGGCCGAGAGATTGCTTACCACGGCGGCCATCGAACGGCAGATCGGCGCCTGGAAGTCACAGTATTCGAGCAGGGTGATGGGCGCGTCGGCAGGCCCGAAGCTGTAATCTGCTGCAGTGATGGCCGGCACGTAACTGTTGGGGGTGGCGGTCGGCTCGGCGCTGGCCACGTTGCAGCCGGCATCATCCGCGGTTGGGGCGGCGGGGGGCGGGGCCGTCTCGGTGAGCGGGAGCGGGCTGGGGCGGGGCGTGGAGGTGGATGCCGCCTGCGGCGGGGAGCAGGCTGCCAGGACAGGCAGGAGCAGGGCGGCCAGGAGCAGTAGTTTGATCCTCATGCTGATTCCTTTGGGCGGGTTACGGCGCGGCCAGGGCTTTTTGCAAATCTTCGAAGCTGTCCATGAGGGCGATGCGATGGATGAAATCGGCCAGGGAGGCGCTGCGTTCGCGCAGGGCGCGCACTGCCGGGCCGACCGGGTCTTCGCCGGCCGCTCCGCCGGGCACATCGGCGTACGCGCCGTAGAAGGCGAAATAGGCCTGGTTCAATTTGCGCAGCAGATAGCCGTTGCGCAGGAAGAATTGCTGGCGTTCGATCATGTAGGCTTCGGCTTCCTCAATTTTGCCCCCGGCCAGCAGCGCGTCCGCAGTGACGCGCGTCAGGTGCATCTCGGCGCGGAAATCGAAGGGCGGGCGCGGCAGGCCGCCCGGGTCCGGGTGGTCGAGCGGAAACGAGACCAGGCCCGGGTTCCCGGGCGAGCTTGTGAGCAATTCGGGGTAAAAGTGCTCGATCACGTAGGTTCCCACTTCGTTGCCGGCAATCGAGGCGGTGGTTTCGTTCATCGTGCGCAGTTCGGGGGTGGTGCCGTAGTTCAAGCCCAGCGCGTGCCAGGTGAGGTAGTTGTGCATCCACTCGTGGGCGATGGTATTGACCAGCCATTCGAGCGAGGTGGTCTGCATCACCATGGTGGGATAGACACCCACCCCGCCGATGGGCACGACCAGGGAGGCGGCGTCCAGTTTTTCGTCCACACGTGATTCGAGCAGCGCCTGTTCGTCCACGGTCAGGCCGGGGTCGATGGAAATGTTGGCAATCTGTTCGATGACGTCGCGGCGCGAGACGATCAATGCATTGGGGACCGGGGTGGAATGATACAGCACGGAGGGCATCGGCTGACCGAGGGTCGTCAGCCCCAGGTCCGAGAGTGCTTGCGTGATCTGTTCCTGCAGGATGGCTTCGGCCAGGGGAGCCAGTTGGGTTTGCCGCGCATAGTTGTCCTCGAGTTCGGCGCGCAGCGCGGCGGCAGCGGCATCCTTGTCGGCGATGGAGGCGTCGGCGAGGATGCGCTGCAGGGCATATTCGCCTTCCAGGATCTGGCGGGTGACGCGCAGGTATTCCATGACGATTTGTTTGCGCGCCTCGCGGTCCAGGTAGCCGGGCAGCCCGGCCGCGCCCTGTTGGGCTTTGATCTTGAATGCATCCAGCATCCATTCCACGTAATCGAATTCGATGGCGCGCGTGTAGGTGCGCGCCTGCTGATTAATATCTGTGGGGGGTGGGGTGCTGTAGCTGAGCAGGTTGCCCAGGAAAAAAACGAACAGGATCCACTCGAAGAGGATGATGAGGCGATCAGGCATGGAGGGATTATATAATACCCACGGGTGAAAATGGCGCTTTCCACCTTCTAAAAAACGATTTTCATCCGAGTGCGGTATACCGGCGCGGCGGGGATGGGCGCCATTTCGAGATGAATGAAAGGGAAGGGTGGGGAGGAAAAATCACAGCCCCCGGGCAGCCCTACTCCGACTTGCGTCTCCGTTCCAGTGTTTCATCGATGCGGTCCAGCAGCCGCTGGAACTCGTCCCGCTGGCTGATGGCCTGTTCGAGGGCGGCCTGGAAGGCAGGCTTTTCCTCTTCGGGCAGGCTGTCTAGCAGGCCCTGGTCGCGGGCGATCTGCTTCATTTTTTGGCTGAGCTTGTCTTCCAGTCGGCGGCGGTAGCCATTGTAGAAGTCGGGGCCGGTCAGCGGTTCGTGGATGGCGGGCAGGCCGCCCGCTTCGAGCAGCTCCGCCACCAGCGGCAGGAAATCCTCCAGGTCAACCGGCTTTTCGAGGAAGCGGGTCACGCCGATGTCGGCGGCAAAGGCCTTGTCTTCGGGCGCAACGTACGTGGCCGAGAGGAAGATAACCGGAATCTGGCGGGTATGGGTGTCGAGGCGCAATTGGTGAACGAGGTTGAAGCCGTCCACCTTGGGCATCAGGATGTCGGTGATGATCAGGGACGGGAGTTCCTTCTGGATGATCTCCAGCGCCTCCTGCCCGTTGCGGGCGGTGACCACCCGGTAGCCCTTGAAGGTCAGCGTGGTGTCCAGTAGATTCAAAATGTCGGGGACGTCTTCCACGACCAGCAAATAACCTTGCGATTTGTCCATGCGGTTATTTTAGCCTCACGCGGGGGATTTGGTAATGGTCTTGGGGTGATTCAAAGGATTTCCTCATTTTCCCCAGCATACATTGTTCAATCGGGACGCTGAGAACGCTGTTTGGCGAGGATTAGCGGATTCCACTCCAGTGCTTTGGCGCCGATAAAATTCGGGACGCAACCGTGGTTGCGTCCCGATGCACCTGCCCTCAGAACAGGTAACTTGTAAAAAAAGGCATTCGCTTGAATGAACGTCCCTCGGCGGCCTACTTTTTGTTCCTCAAATATTCGTCGATGGATTCGGCGGCGCGGCGGCCGGCCACCATGGCGGTGACGACCAGGTCGGGGCCGGTCACACAGTCGCCGCCGGAGAACACGCCGGGGCGGGAGGTGACGCCGGTCTTCTTGTTGGCGGTGATCAGGCCCCAGTCGTGGACCTCCAGGTTGGGGGTGGTCTTGCCGAGGATCGGGTCGGGCCAATATCCCAGGGCCAGGATGGCGGTGTCGCAGGCCACGCTGAAATTCGAGCCTTCCACCGGGACGGGTTTGCGGCGGCCCTTGGCGTCGGGTTCGCCCAGGCGCATCTCGATGCACTCGACGGCGGCCAGTCTGCCATCCGCGCCAGCGATGAACTTGACCGGCTGGGTCAGGAAGCGGTATTTCGCGCCCTCATCCTTGGCCATCTGGCGATCCTTCTTGCCGCCGGGCATTTCCTTTTCGGTGCGGCGGTAGAGGCAGGTGACTTCCTCGGAGCCGAGGCGCAGGGCGGTGCGCAGACAGTCGGAGGCGGTGTCGCCGCCGCCGATGACCACCACGCGGTTGCCAAGTTCGAGTGGCTTGCGCATGTCTGCGGGCAGCAGGTCGTGCTCCACGTTGCCGCGGATCAGAAAATCGGTGGCCTCGTAGACGCCGGGCAGGTCGGTGCCGGGCGTGTCTTCCATTTTGGCGTCGATCTCGGAGCCGACGCCGATGAAGACGGCCTCGAAGCCTTCCTCGAACAGGCCGTCGATGGTCTTGTCCCTGCCGATGTAGGTGTTGGGAACGAATTGGACGCCAGCTCGTTCGAACTGCTCCCATTTTTCAGCCCATACATCCTTGGGCAGTTTGAAGTTCGGAATGCCATAGACCAGCAGGCCGCCCGGCCCGGGCTTGGATTCGAAGATCGTGACCTCGTGCCCCATGCGCACCAGCATCTCGGCGCAGCCCAGTCCAGCCGGCCCCGCGCCGATGACGGCCACCTTCCGCCCCGTGGGGGTGCCCAGCGGAATGACGTAGCCCGACACGCGGCGCTGGTAATCCACGGCAAAGGTTTCGAGTTCGCCGGTCAGCACGGGGGCTTGGTGTTTGTTCAACACGCAGGAACCCTGGCAGAGCACCTCGTGCGGGCAGACGCGACCACAGATCTCGGGCAGGGAACTGGTCTTGTGGTAGATCTCGGCGGCTTCATCGAAGCGGCCTTGTTCGATCAACCACATGGCGGAGGGGATGTCGTTATGAGGGGGACAGGCGACCATGCAAGGGGCAGGGTCGGGACAGTGGATACAGCGCGCAGCTTCGACCATGGCGCGTTCCGGGTCGAAGGAGATGACCACATCGTTGAAATCGCAGGTGCGTTCCTCCGGCGGGCGCAGGTCAAGGTCGAAGAAAGGGCGATTCACCCTCTCCTTGCGGTCAATTTCCAAAAACTCACTGGGGATTGCCTGCATCGAGGAAGCCTCCAAAGCTCCTAACGGATAAAATCTTGTACGCCATGATACTCAAGACTATACAATTGCTCTAAGGTTTTAATGTCACCAATGTCGACGACAATCGTCACAATTTGAGGATGCAAACCAGGTGTAAGTTGACTTTGCAACATCGGCGCTCCCATTCTCGTATATTTGCATTAGAATCATGGGTCGGCAAGTAAAACGATGGCTGGACAAACCTGGCGAGACCTCATGCGTGTAAGAAAGACGGGGGTGAGGTTGACAGTACTTGGGGTTGACACCCCAATATGTTGTTTGGAGGAACGAAGGATATGATGGAAAAACTTGGAAAGATCATCCGTAATCCCTGGCTTATTTTCGGCGTGATTGCGATCACGGCGGTGGGGTTGTACCTGATGTATGGCCGCAGTGGGAACGATCCTGCTGCCCAGTACCAGACGGAAAAACTCGAACGCGGCACCCTGACGGCTACCGTGGGCGCGACAGGCACGGTGCGCGCGCGGCAGAGCGGCGTGCTCATCTGGCAGACCAGCGGCACCGTGGAAAAGGTCAACGTGAAAGTGGGCGACCCGGTCAAAAAAGAGCAGGTGCTGGCCAGCCTGCAGAAGGTCTCCCTGCCGCAGAGCATCATCATGGCCGAGGCTGACCTGATCAACGCCCAGCAGACGCTGGATGACCTGCTCGAGTCGGACACGGCCCGCGCGCAAGCCGCCATTACCCTGCGCGATACGCGGGACGATTACGAGAACGCCCAGGACTATCGCAAATCCCTGGATGGCAAGGTCGACCTGCAGCAGGTGACGTATATCACCGTCAATGGCCGCAGGGTTCCCAAGATCAAGTATTACAAGGGCTACGCCGATGAAACCACCATTGCCAAAGCGGATGAAGACCTGGCCCTGAAACAGGCCCGTTATGAGGATGCCCAGCGCGAGTTCGACCGCCTGAAGGACGGCCCCGATTCAGCGGATGTGGCCGCGGCCCGCGCGCGCGTGGAGGCTGCCCAGGCCACCCTGAACCTGGCTCGCATCACGGCGCCCTTCAGTGGCATTGTGACCCAGGTCGAGCCGCTGCCCGGCGACCAGGTCACCGCGGGCACGGTAGCCTTCCGCGTGGACGACCTCTCGCGTTTCCTGGTCGACGTGCAAATCTCGGAAGTGGATATCAATAGTGTGTCGCTGGGACAGGAAGTGACGCTTTCCTTCGACGCAATCCTGGGCAGGGCCTACACAGGCAAGGTGGTGGAAGTCGGCCAGGCTGGCAACACTGTGCAGGGCGTGGTGAACTTCGATGTAACGGTCGAGTTGACCGATGCCGACGAGGCCGTCAAGCCCGGCATGACGGCCGGCATCAACATCGTGGTCACAGAATTGCAGGACGTGCTGCTCATTCCCAACCGCGCCGTTCGCACGCAGGATGGGAAGAAGGTGGTCTATGTGCTGCGCGATGGGCTGGCGGTGTTGGTGGAAATCCGCCTGGGCCAGTCTTCCGATACCTACAGCGTGCTGGCCGATGGTGAGCTTAAAGAAGGCGACCAGATCATCCTGAACCCGCCGACCACCTTTGGCCCGGGCGGGCCGGGCGGCGGGGGAGGCCCATTCTAGCATGACCGCAGACAATGTCATCGAAGTTCGCGACTTGGTCAAGACCTACAAGATGGGTGAGGTGGAAGTGCAGGCCCTGCGGGGTGTGTCCTTCGACATCCAGCGTGGAGAGGTGGTCTCCATCATGGGCCCCTCCGGGTCGGGCAAGTCCACGATTATGAACATGCTTGGTTGCCTTGACCGCCCGACCTCGGGAGAATACTACCTCGACGGCGTGGCGGTGGCGAAGATGACCGACGACCAGCTGGCGAACGTTCGCAATCACAAGGTCGGTTTTGTGTTCCAGAGCTTCAACCTGCTTTCGCGCCAGACCGCCGCCTTCAACGTGGAATTACCGCTGCGCTACGCGGGAACTTCGACAGGTCGTCGCGCCAAGGCGGAAGAGGCCCTGCGCGCGGTGGGCCTGGAAAACCGCATGACCCACCGTCCCACCGAATTGTCGGGCGGACAGCAGCAGCGTGTGGCCATTGCCCGCGCCATCGTCAATAATCCCGCCATCATCATGGCCGATGAGCCAACCGGCAACCTGGACAGCAAAGTGGGCAGGGAGATCATGACCCTGCTGTTGAACCTGAACAAGGAGCGCGGCACGACCCTGATCATCGTGACCCACGACCCGAACATCGCCGACCAGACCCAGCGCGTGATCCGCCTGCGGGATGGCCTGTTGGAGGCGGCATGAATTTCACCCAGACCCTCTTCGAAGCCCTGGAGAGCATTGCCTCGAACAAGCTGCGTTCGGGCCTGACGGTGCTGGGCATCGTCATTGGCGTGGCGGCGGTGATTGCCATGCTGGCCGTCGGCAACGGCGCACAGGATAGCATCACCGGCTCGATCAGCGGCATTGGCACCAACCTGCTGTTCGTCTTTCGCGGCGGCTCGGATGATTCCATTCGTAACGTCAAACCGCTAACCCTGCAGGATGCCGAAGCGCTGGCAGATCCCTTTGCCGCGCCCTCCGTGGCGGCGGTTTCGCCCGTCTTGCAAACCAACGCCGAAGTCACTTACGGCGGGGAAGTGACCACCACCACCATTACCGGCGTGCTGTCTTCCTACTTTGCGGTGCGCAACCTGAATGTGACCGAGGGAGAACTGATTACCGAGGAACACACCCTGGGACGCGCCTCGGTGGCGTTGATTGGCGTCGAAACGGCAGACAGGCTCTTCGGTCGGCATGAAGGCCTGGTGGATGAGACCATCCGTATCGCGGGCCAGCCCTTCCGCATCCTGGGTGTGCTCGAAGCCAAGGGCGGCGGCTCCTTCGGCAGCCAGGACGACGTGGTCATCATCCCGTTGACCAGCGCGCAGACCCGCCTGGTGCGCCGCGCCAACGCCGACCAGGTGGACGTGATCTTCGTGCAGGCCATCAGCGCCGAGGCGGTGCCCATGGCGACCCAGGAGATCTCCGACATCCTGCGCCAGCGCCACCGCACCGACGTCGGCGCGGACGACTTTACCGTCTTCAGCCAGCAAGACTTTCTGTCCACGGCGGCTTCCATTACCGGTGTATTGACCATCTTCCTGGGCGGCATTGCGGCCATCTCCCTGTTGGTGGGCGGCATCGGTATCATGAATATCATGCTGGTGTCGGTCACCGAGCGCACGCGTGAGATTGGCCTGCGCAAGGCCCTGGGCGCGCGGCGGAGGGACATCCTGGTGCAGTTCCTGACCGAGTCCTCGCTGCTCAGCCTGATCGGCGGCCTGATCGGCATCGGACTGGGCTGGCTGATTGCCTACATTGTCGGCCAGGTGGCCGCGGCGACGGGAACGGTCTTCACTCCCCGCGTGGGCGTGGATGCGATCCTGCTGGCGACGATCTTCTCGGCGGCGGTGGGCTTGTTCTTTGGCATCTATCCAGCCAACCGCGCGGCCGGCCTGGAGCCGGTGGAGGCCTTGCGATACGAATAAACAACCAGCAGGTCACGCAGCAAGTGTGACCTGCTTTTTTTATTATGCAGGGCACACCTCTGCAAGATGTCATGCCGAAGAGGTGACTCTTTATACCCTTCCAAAGTAGGGTGTAATCCATTTCCAAGTAAGATAAAATCGTATCGTTGTTCATCATACTTCCGTTTTAAAGCAGGAGACCCATGAGTGAAAAATTGAACCAACTAAAGGAAATCCTGGGCGAAGTGACTGACCTGCGCAACGCGGGCGCGGTCCTCGGCTGGGACCAGCAGACCTATATGCCGGCCGGCGGCGCGGAAGCCCGCGGCCACCAGCTTGGCACGCTCGGCAAACTGGCGCAGATCAAGTTCATCTCCGACGAGGTCGGCCAATTGCTCGAAGACCTCAAGTCTGAATTGGCGGGCGCCAGCCCCGCCGATGATGATGCCGCCCTGGTTCGCGTGACGGCCCGCGATTACGAAAAGGCCAGGCTTGTTCCGCCCGAGTTCGTGGTCGAGCAGGCCATCGTCACCACCAAGGCCTTCGACGCCTGGATGGAGGCCCGCCAGAAATCGGATTTCTCCATTTTCCGCCCGCACCTTGAGTCGGTGGTGGGCCTGGTCAAACAGTACATCTCCTTTTTCCCGCCTGCCGAACATCCCTACGATACCCTGCTGGATGATTTCGAACCGGGCATGAAGACCGCCGATGTCAAAACCATCTTCGAGAACCTGCGCCCGAAGCAGGTGAAACTGCTCAAGCAAATTGCCGCAGCCAAACAGGTGAAGGATGATTTCCTGTACGGCCGGTACAACGAGAAGAAGATGGATGCCTTCAGCGTGGAGATCGCCACCAAATTTGGCTACGACTGGGCGCGCGGCCGCCAGGACCGCGCCCCGCATCCCTTCAGCACCACCTTCAGCGTCAACGATGTGCGCATCACGACCCGTTTCGAGAAGGAAAACCCCACCGCGATGCTGTTCAGTACCATGCACGAGACCGGTCACGCGCTGTACGAGCTTGGCTGCAAACAGGAATATGACCGCACCCCGTTGATGGGCGGCACCTCGCTGGCCCTCCACGAGTCGCAGTCGCGCATGTGGGAAAACCTGGTGGGGCGCTCCTTTGCCTTTTGGGAGTATTTCTACCCGCAGTTCAAGAAACTCTTCCCCGCCCAATTGGATGGCGTCAGCCTCAGGAGTTTCTACAAGGCCATCAACAAGGTCGAGCCGTCCTTCATCCGCGTTAATGCGGACGAGGCCACCTACAATATGCACATCATGCTGCGCCTCGAACTGGAGATTGGCATGGTCGAGGGCAGCATCCAGGTCGGGGACCTGCCTGAAGTCTGGAATGCCAAAATGAACGACTACCTCGGCGTCACGCCCCCCAATGACGCCCAGGGTGTCTTGCAGGACATGCACTGGTCGGGCGGCGCCATTGGCTACTTCTCGACCTATGCGCTGGGCAATATCGTCTCGGCCCAACTGTGGGAGAAGATCCAAAAGGACCTGCCGGACCTCGACGCCGAGATCCGCAAGGGCAAATTCGATTCCCTGTTGGAATGGCTGCGCACGAATGTACACACGCATGGCCGCAAGTACGATCCGCAGGACCTGGTGAAGAAGATCACCGGATCGAAGATCGACTCCGCCGCCTACGTGCGCTACCTGACGAGGAAGTTCGGCGAGATTTACGGCCTGTAACATTTTGAACGCGGAGTCCACAGCCAGGATGCTGGCTGAAGCCTGCACTCCCTGGAATTCAACAAATCCAACCGGTTGTCCTGACTGGTTGGATTTGTTTGTGATATAAACAGCCCCATGCTTCGAAAGAACCTCACCCTGCTCATCCTGGCCGGGATGCTGGCCGGCTGCACGCCGACGACGGCTCCCGCTCCCACGCTCCTGCCCGAGGAACTGGTCCCGACCATCATCGCGCTGACGGCGGACGCCGCCTCCACGGCCACCTCCCAGGCCTTTACGCCCACGCTTCCCCCCGAAACGCCCACGCCTACGCTGACGCCGCGTCCCTCCACGCCGCGGCCCACGTCGACGTTTACGCCCCAGCCCGAGATTCCCCTGGCGCAGATTCAATTCCTCTCGCCCGGGCCGATGTCGCGTTTCGTCTCGCCGGTGCAGATGCAATTGCTGATCGTGGCCGGCGAGAGCGAGGTGGTGCAAATCGACCTGTTCGGCGAGGACGGCCGCCCGTTGAATCATCGCATCGTCGACCGTATGAATCGCCTGCTTTCTGGGGTATACAAGGTATACAAAATCCCCTTCGAGATTCGCGCCGCCGCCGAGACCGCCCTGTTGCAGGTCAGCACAAAGGACAAGCAGGGACGGATGCGGGCGCTGAATTCCCTGCCCATCGTCCTGCTTTCTTCCGGTGTGACCGAGACCACCCCGGCAGGGAATATGGTCTACGAACGGGCGGTGTTCCTCTCGCCCGAAAACGGGTTCGACGCCCAGGGCGGGGAACTGGACGTCAGGGGCCGCTACTGGCCGTACAATACCCAGCCGGTCTTCCTCGAACTTATCCTGCCGAACGGTTCGGTGACGGGGGTGCGCGTCCTGACCTTCGACAACCTCGACCCGCAGGAATTTTCCACCACCATTCCCTTCAAGGTGACCGAGCGCACCCTGGCCCTGCTTTCCCTCCGCCAGATGGACCCGGTGCTGAATGCCCCCGTCTACGTGTACACCCAGGAAGTCTGGCTGAATCCCTGAGTTCGAATCTCGCGCAATCTTCAAAATCGGGCTTGCCAAAGCATGGATACTTGGTATATAATCCATCCGCTCTCGGGGTGTGGCTCAGACCGGTAGAGCGCACGGTTCGGGTCCGTGAGGTCCCGAGTTCAAATCTCGGCACCCCGACAGAATGTAAGAAAAGACTCCCAACCCGAGGGAGTCTTTTGTTTTTGTATTCCAGGAATTCCGTGAAAGGCTGCCAGGTGTAGGGCGGAATTAATTCAGCCCCACGGAAAATCCCAAAGGGCTGTAATTTTTGTGTATGCGTCCCATCCGAAGCCAGTTATAATACGCCCATCTCACATTTCCAATTCCAAGGAGGTTGCCTGTATGTCCCACATTATTACCAGTTTGTGCGTTCGAGACCGCGGTTGTATCGAAGTGTGCCCGGTGGAGTGCATCGTCCCAGGCCAGCCGGTGGCGGAATGGCCCTGGATGTACATCGATCCTGACACCTGCATCGATTGCGGCGCCTGCGTGCCCGAATGCCCGTATGCCGCCATTTTCCCGGAGGATGAGGTTCCCTCGGCCTACACCGCCAAGGGCGGCGAGTACATCAGCCAGGTCGGTTTGAGCGGTCATTACGAGGGCACCAATCACAACGGCAAGCAGGTGGTGCTCGAAACGGTCAGACGATTGGAGGCCGGCGAGACGCTCGACCTGACGCCCGATATCAAGGCCAACTACGAGTTCTTCAAGAGCGGCCCCGGGTACGGCGCCAAAGACCAGGATCAGGGTTCGTAATTTTTACCGGCGAAAAGGCCGGGCAGAGATGCCCGGCCTTTTTTTGATTCTCTATGGTGTAAGCGCTGCGATGAGCAGGTCGCGCCCCGTCTGCCGCGCCAGGGGAATGTTGTCCTCTTCCAGCACGATGGCCACGGCCAGCGGCGTGCCCAGCCAGTTGGGCAGGGTCCCGCCGATATACCAGGTGATGATCGTTTCTCCCTGCCGCGCCTGGCTGATGAATTCCCAAAAGGCCTGCCCTTCCACGAGATATGCTGCGGCGGCCTGGTCGGCAGAAGCGGACGGCAGGGCTTCGACCGGTTGTCCCAGGGCGGGCAGGACCACCCAGCCCTGTTGGGGGGTGTTCACTGCCAGGGCGATGCGCGGCGTGGGGCGCATCCCGTGCGCCGAAAGGACCGAGGCGGCGGCGGCCATCTGCACCGGGCTGACCCGCAGCGCACCCACATCCCCGGGCGAGGCGGCGGCCACCTCCATGCGGATTTGCGGCGGGGTGAAGAAGCCCAGCCCATCGTACAATGCTTCGACCTGGCGCTCGCCCGTCCCTTCCAGCGCGGAGAGGAACGGCGCTCCCATCGTCCCGAGCGGGTAGGCGCCCAGGGCGGCGCGGTTGACCAAAGGGGAGAGTTCGTGCTTGAGCAGGCTTTCGCCTTCCTCTTCGAGGCGATTGGGGTCGAAGGTGGGATGCGAGGCCATCACCAGCATTTCGCCGCTGTGCGCGTTCATCAGCACGGCGGCGCCGGGATGCGCCCCAAGCCGTTGGTCGGCGATGCGCTGCAGGCGCAGCTCCAGGCTGAGGCGCACGTCCAGCCCGGGCGGGGGGGCGCCGTAAAGCAAGTGGTCCCACCAGATCCGGCTGGAAG
>JBMOMS010000209.1:31358-48225 GCA_049324895.1 Chloroflexota bacterium | reverse complement strand
GCCCTGCATGGCTGGCCGTTAAAATGCCGACGCCGGGGGATGACCCGGCGTCGGCTTTCGCCAAAGGAGGAGACAGTGAGGAGCATTTGGAGGTGTCTTTGTTCCGTCTCCACCGTTATGATACCGTACAACCCTGTTTTCACCCATCGTCAAATGTCACAGTTAATTAGTGATTTCCTTCACAATAAAAACGACTCATGTGTAAACCTGGTGCGCTTGTCCGGTTTCCGTTACCGCTTTTCTTTGCGGGTTACTCATGGACGCCGAAAACAGCATGTTTTTAGTGGGACGAATGGCTGTTTACAAACAGGCCGCGCCTGGTAGCGCAAGTCTATAGACTTGCGCTGCTTGTATGTGAGCCTAAAAAGCGCGACAACACTTACCGACAACCACCCTCATTTATTTATTATGCGGCAGCCGCGAAAGGATGGATTTATCCACCCGCCTGCGCGGGACATCGACCGGCCCGCCGGCCCGCATGGTCTCCAGTTCAGCGCTGAAATGCATCCAATCTTCCACCAACAACACAAAATGCGGAGTCTTATCCTTGAAGAAAAAGGGTGAAAGGAAAAACTTCAACACCTGTTGGGAAATGGGGTAACTGGTCAACTCCACCACCACGGCAGTCTTGTGAGCCAGCGGCTCCACGATCTCGCGCCGCCAACTGGAGAGGTTGCCGGGCGGGAACAGGCTTTCCAGGGTCGACGAGGTCGAGCGGCGCAGCCGCTTATAGGAAATGTTCAGGCGCAGGAAGGGAGTGACCAGCCGCAGGTGATCGCTGTGCGGCTGGACGTAGGCCACCTTTTTCAGAGTCCACAGGAACAGGGAGATGAGCCAGGCAAACCCGCCCACGGCGGCCAGCGTCATCCACTGCCAGTCGTAGGCGGGAATGGGATAATAACTCCACACGGCCCAGGCCAGGGCAAACAAGGCCAGGCCAAGCGCAAAGGCGGCCGGCCACCAACGGTCCGTCATGCGGGCGTACATGAGGAGGGGATAGCGACGGCCGGCCCGCGCCATGCTCAATCCTCCTGGATGAAGGCCGAATCCCCCGCAATGGACCCGGAAGCCGGGTCGCCGTTATAGTGGGCGATCAGCCGCCCGATGGCTTGTTCGAGGTGCTGCCCGCGCAGGCTGAAGGTGATGTCGCCGCGCGTCTTCTCGATGATGCCGCGCGCCAGGTCGGTCTGGCGGCGCAGGCC
This sequence comes from Chloroflexota bacterium, assembly GCA_049324895.1. GTDB lineage: Bacteria > Chloroflexota > Anaerolineae > Anaerolineales > Villigracilaceae > JACPVF01. The sequence continues at coordinate 47,023 of JBMOMS010000209.1, read as the reverse complement.
GTTGGTGATGGCGTCGGGGTAATCCATGGTGACCAGCACGGAATAGATTTCATCCATGATACCCATCAGGCGCTCGGCCTCGGCGGAATAGCCGTGTCGCAAAATGTCGAGCGTGCGGCGGCGCAGTTCACCCACCACTTCGGCCAGGCCGTTCAGGTAGGTGGCCTCGGCCACGTTCAATTCCTGCGGCGTGACCAGGGGCTGGCCCTGGATCAGGGCGCAGGTGACATTGGCCTCCACGAATTCCTTGAGCGCGTCCTGGGTGTAGCCCGCATGGAACAAATCGGGGTGCTGGGCCAGGTCGGTGCGCAGGGTATCGGCCAGGGAACGGGCTTCGGCCAGGTGGGAGGTCATCGTTTCGGTGTCGCTGCGATGCACGGCTCGGATGGCGAGCGAACAGGCGCGGGTCAACTGGCGGGCTGTGGCCAGCGCCTTGTCGCGCGCGGCGCTGCGGGCGTCGAATCCCAGTCGAATTTGTTCTGCGATGTTTTCCAGTTTATGCACGGGTCACTCGGATGTGGGCGGGCTGGGCGGATGAGGCGGGCGGAAAAGACTCTCAGCCAGTGAAGAATTACTGGGCACGGTAATCTCGCCGAACGAGGCCTCGTAGCGGGCAATGTTTTCCGCCAGCGCGCGCAGGAATAATTTTGCGCTGAGCGGCGTCATCAACACACGCGCCATGACCCTGGCCTGGGTTTCGCCCGGCAGGAGTTGGGCGAAGTCGAGCACCAGGTCGGCCGGGGAGTGGGAGATGCGCGCCAGGTTGGCGTAAAGCGGCTCCAGGTCAGGAGCCATGACCAGGTTGGGGCCAGCCGGTTTGGGCGGGGTCGTCATGGCATTTGCCTAGAAGGGGATATCGTCTTCGGGCGGGATCTCGGCCACACCCATATCGGCAGCCATGGGAACGCCCCCGCTACTTTCGTCACGCGAGGAGAGGAACCGCACCGTCGAGGCGGTCACTTCGAAGGAGGCGCCTGCCGTGCCATCCTGCTTGGCCCAGATGCGCGGACCGCCGGTGGACTTATCGGCGTTCAGGCGGCCTTCGATCAACACTTTGCTGCCTTTTTTGAGATACTGATTGCAGATTTCAGCCGTCTTTCCCCAGGCAGATACGCGAAACCAAATGGTTTCCTTCACCTGCTCGCCGTTCGAGGCGGTGTACTGACGGTTGGTCGCAACGGAAAAGGAAGTGACCGTCTGCCCCGAGGGCGTGTAACGCATTTCGGGGTCCTTGCCAACATTGCCAACGATGATCAAAGTGTGATACATGGAAACGCTCCTCTTGAGGTATAGGGAACGCCGCATTTCGCGGCGTTTTGAATTTTTACTATTGTACACCACTTCGAAAGCGGGCGCGCAGATTTTGCCGTTCAATTCGGGCTGCGCTGGGCACTGCACGCGGGTGAAAAATTTAGAAGGCGGAAAGAGTGCTTTTCACCCATGATATTATATAATCACGACACCATGCAGTTTCTGAAAGCCCTCCTTCCAAAAGTCATCCTTTCGCTGGCCTGCCTGTGGGTCGAATGGCGCGCCTGGCTCGGCTTCCTGGCCGCGGCGCGCGCGATCCAAATGGATGCGGGAGTCATGCCCCCGCGCTGGGTGGCCGGACTGACGCTTCTTGCCGCGCTGGAAGTGGTCTCCCTGTTGCTGGCCCTGGGCCTGACCTGGTTTCCCCAGCGCGTGATGCCGCGCCTGGCGGGACTGGTGCGCCTGCGCGCGCGCCTGGGACGACTCAACTGGGGTATTGCGGCGCTCGTCCTGCTGCCGCCGCTGTGGGTCTTCGGGTACACCTTCTGGAGCGGGCTGCTGGCTTCTGCCGACTTTCGCCTGTACGTTTTCCTCCTGTGGGTGGCCGTGTTGGGCTTTCTGCTCACCCGCGACGGGAGTCTGGTCGATTGGGAGACGCTCTGGCTGTCCTCCCTGCTGGCGGGCGGGGCCGCGGCGCTGACCGGCTACCTGCTCGAAGTCAGCGCGTATCCCTTCTCGCTGACCTGGTCCGAGGGCAACCGCATGTACGACTGGTCGATCATGTTCGGGCGTGGACGCTATCTTTACCCTGCGGACCAGCCGCTCAAGGCCTTCATCGATGTGGGCCGCCAGTTCCTGTGGGGATTGCCTTTCCTCTTCCCGCAAAGCAATATTGTGCTCGTGCGCTTCTGGGATTCGTTCATCTTTACCTTTCCCTATTTCCTGCTCGGCTGGACGGCCTTCCGTCACTGGCGGGGGGAACGCCTGCCCTGGCTGCTGGCGGGCCTGTGGGTATTCCTTCTGCTCAACCAGGGGCCGATCTATACGCCCCTGGTGGTCTGCGCCATCCTGGTGGCGCTGGCCTGGCGCTGGCCGCTGCCCACCGCCGCAGGGGTCGTGATTGTGGCAAGTTTCCTGGCGCAAATCAGCCGCTGGACCTGGCTGTTTGCCCCGTCCATGTGGGCGATCCTGCTGGCCTTTGGCAGCGCCCAACGAACGGACCGTCGCGCCTGGATGCGCGCCTTCTTCTTTGGCGTGGCCGGCCTGGTGGGCGGGTACGCGCTCCCGTGGGTGTACGTGCTGATCCGCGGCCTGAATCCTTCGGGCCTGAATCCCGCCTATACGGCCGACAAGATCGGCACACAGGCCCTGCTGTGGTATCGCCTGTTCCCCAACCCGACTTTCGGCGCGGGCATCCTGTGGGCCTTGTTCCTGGCGGTCGGGCCGCTGGTTGCCTGGCTGTTCCTGCTGGCGCGGCGGGGTGTGTGGCGTCCCAACCGCTGGCAGGCGCTGGCGGTAAGCGGGGCGCTGCTGGCCTTCTTCGGCGTGGGGGTGACGGTCAGCGTGAAGATTGGCGGCGGGAGCAACCTGCATAACATGGACATGTTCCTGGTTGGGCTGGTCTTTGCGGTGGCGGCCGCCACGCAGGGGACGAGACTCCTGCCGCTCGTGCGGGAGCAGCTCACAGGGCGGACCGAACGGGTGCTCCTGCTGTTGATGTTTGCCATCCCCGCGTTCACGCCGTTTGCGGCGCTCCATCCGCAATCCCTGCCCCCCGCCGCGGAAGTGGATCTGGCGCTGACCACCATCCGCAGGGAAGTGACGGCAGCCTCCCGACAGGGCGAGGTGCTGTTCATGGATCAACGTCAATTGCTGACCTTCGGTTATGTGCAGGGCGTGCCGCTGGTGCCCGATTATGAAAAAAAGGTGTTGATGCAGAATGCCATCGAGAATGATGAGGCCTATTTCCAACCGTACTACCGCGACCTGAGCACGGGCCGTTTCGTCATGATCGTCAGTGAGCCATTGAAGCTGGGCCTGAGCAACGACGAGGACAATTTCGGCGAGGAAAATGATGCCTGGGTGCGCTGGGTGGCCAAGCCAACCCTGTGTTTCTACAAGCCGCTGTTTACCTTCAAAAGCGTGGGGGTCGAATTGCTCGTCCCGCGCGGCAACATCGAGGCCTGCGCAAAGTACTTGAAATGACAGGGCGTAAGAAACGCCGCAGCGGTCCCGTCTGTGGGGTAAACCTTGGAGGTACCGATGACCCAAAAGACCGATTTACCGAAACGTTACCATCCCGCCCTGGTGAGCCTGCATTGGTTCATGGCGGCGTTTGTCCTCATAATGCTGGCCGTGGGACGGCTGCTCTTTCCGACCATGACTGACGCGGCGCAGGAAGCCGCGGCTGCCCGCAGCCACATGATGATTGGCCTGTTCCTGCTTGTCCTGGTCGTCGTGCGTTTCATCGTCCGCCTGCGCACGCCCAAGCCTGCCCCAGCCACGACGGGCAACGCGCTGCTCGACAAGGTCGGCGTAATCACCCATTACCTGCTGTACATCCTGATCCTGGTGATGGCCCTGAGCGGATTGGGCACCATGCTGGCGGCCGGGTTGACGCCGCTGCTCTCGGGGGCGAATCTGGCAGTGCCCGAACACCTGCTGGGCTATCCCACCTACGCCGTCCACGGGCTGACGGGCTGGCTGCTGATCGCCCTGCTGGCCCTGCACATCGGCGCGACGGGCTTCCACCTGGTCATCAAGAAGGATAACCTGCTGGCCCGCATGTGGTTTGGAAAGTAACCAGACTGTGTAAACGCAAAGGCGGCCCCAAGGGCCGCCTTTTTTTCAAACACTTCCGATCATACTTTGAGCGTAAACAGCGCGATCTCCATCTCCTGCGGGGTCAGGCCGCCGTGGTGGCCGTAATATTTCTGCTCGTACTTGTCCTTGACGTACCACCAGACTGCCTGGCCGCGATAGGGCAGGATCACCAGGTTCCCAACCCGCGCGCGGAACTCGGGGGAGATCACGGGACCGAAATAGCCCGCCTCGATCAACTCCTCCACCAACACCACATCCGCCTGCCCATCCAGGCGCGAGGCCAGGAAATGCTGCGCCTCGTCGAGCAGGCCATCCTTGACGTGCAGGAACATGTCGCGCGCCGAGCCGGCTGGCACCAGCAACTGTCCGCTGCGGTTGGATTTGAAGAAGCGCTCCACGCCCGCAAAGCGCGGATTGGTGTTCAGGAAAATGGTGGTGTATGGGTCAACTTCAGAAGCGCCGTGGTCGGCGGTCATCAGGAACAGAACGCGCTTCTTTCCCGCGAATGTGCGCTCGAAGAAATTTTCCATGACCAGCAAAAAGGCCTCGATCTCGGCCTCGGTCTGCGGCGCGGTGGGACCATATTCATGGCAGAGGCTGTCGATCTTGTCGAAATACAGGTGGAAATAGGCCGGACCCGCCTGTTTGCCGATCTCCAGTTCCAGGTTGACCAGCACCTCGGGCAGGGTCCTGAAGGCGTGAATTTCGGCGCCCTTGGCCACCTGGAGGGAATAGGTCGAAGGAGTGTAGTCGCGCACGCTGTAGATGTGGGAGCGCGCGCCCAGGCTTCCCAATTCCTGGTACAGCGATTTCGACGGATACAGCGCGGCAGGATTTGCGCCCGCATTCTTGAGCGTATCGCGGGCCGTCTCCCCTGCATTGGAGAACAGCAGCGGCGCAATGATTCGGTCCAGGGTCGGCTCGTAATAGAACCACTCGTACACGCCGCTCTCGCCCACAGGCAGTCCCGTGTGGATGGTGGTAACGTGCGCCGCCGTGGTCGAAGGGAACTGCGAGGTTAGCTTTTCCACGCTTCCGCCGCGCGCCAGCCGTTTGAGAAAGGGCGCATCCTGGAAGCGTTCGATGAAGCGCCAGCCCAGGCCATCCACCAGGCACAGCACCACGGCGTCATATTCCTGAGAGGCGAAGGACTCCCGTATGCGCTGCGGAATGCCCGCAAATCCGCCCGCATCGTAACGGGGTTTGATGAAGTCCGGGTTCATTCCTGTCCGCGTCCCATCATCAGGCGCGCCGCGCGGCGTCCGATCTCCACCGCAAAGTTCGTGCCGCGGTCCCAGGGATAGACCTGGCTCATCGAAGCGAAGTACAGCCCCTCGATGGGTGTCTGGATGTGGGGGATATGGGCTGAGTGATTCAAGCGCGGCACGGGCTGGGCATAGTTCGTTTTGAAGACCCAGACCTTCCTGATCCACTCGCGTTGGAACCCGGGATTGATCTTCGCCAGCGCGGGCAGGTAAATCTCCAGCAATTGCTCGTCGCTCAGCGAAAAATACTCGTGGCCCACTTCGAGATAGTCGCCGGCATATACAATGTGATCGCCGCCAAAATGCTCGGGCGGGACGAAGTTGGTATGTTCCACCAACGCCAACATGGGAAAGCCCGCCTCCTTGGGCAGGTTGAACCAGTAGTAGCCATCCTTCGAAAGCTGGCGGTCGAGCGACAGCACCATCACCACCGCGCCCATTGACTTAAGGTCGAGCAGTCCTTTGAGATAATCTGCGGGCAGGTCGGGACATATTTTCGACATCAGGTGCGGGGAGGTGGTGACCAGAACGCGGTCGAACGATTCAACCCCGCCCGCCGCAATCGACAACTTGTCCTGCTCCCGTTTAATGAACTTGACCGGCGTCCCCAGCCTGATCCCCACCCCCCGCTCCCTGAGCTTTTCCGCGAACAGATCGGCAAACTTTTGAAAGCCGCCCTCGAAGGTGCCCAGGCGCGTGGTGCGGGCCTTGATACGCGCCCACATCCAGGCCATGTTCACGTCGCGGTAATATGGGCCGAACTTGCCGACCAACAGCGGCTTCCACATCTTCTCGTAGACTCTCCGTCCCGCCCACTTCAGCATCCACTCGTCGGCGGTGACCTGCTCCAGCGCGCGCCAGTTGTTCGTTAACCGCAGGAAGAGTCCCACAAAGCCGAACCGAATCTTATCGAGACCGAAGCCCAACCCGGGGAAGAGCAGCGCCTTGAGAATCGAGTCGAAGGGATGGAACCTGCCCTGGTCGTACATCACGGTCAGCGGGCGCGGGAAGATCACCTTGTCTTCCAACCCCAGCTCGCGGAACAAGGCCTGCATGTGGCTGTCCGACTGGAACCAATGGTGATAGAACTTCTCCACCGACCAATCCCAGTGCGGCTCCTTGAAGCCCGAAGCCAGTCCGCCCACATACTCGGCGGCTTCGAAAATCGTCACGTCGTGCCCGGCATTGCGCAGGTCGTAGGCGGCAGACATGCCGCCATAGCCCGCGCCGATGATGGCTATTTTCATGCTTATCTCCAATCTGTAGTGCAATGTAACAATTCAGCCCTGCGAAGATGATCGCTGCATCCAGGCCAGTGGCCGCGAAGAAAAAGATTTGCGGACGCAGCCAGCCATTTTGGCGCAACCCAACCTTCGCCAGGTGGCTGAAAAGTCACGGTGCAGTATTATATAATACCCACGGGTGAAAATTGCGCATTCCGCCCTCTAAAAAACGCAATTTCCACCCGAGTGCGGTATACACCACCGAGGGTCTTCTTAAAGTCACGGCCTCCACCGCCGCGATTCGCGGGCAGCGCAAAATTCGCCTCTGTTTTCACAAAACCATCCTTGTTATCCGTGTCCTCCGTGCACAAAAAGAGCCTCCCGACTTTAAGAAGGCCCTGTACACCGCCGCGTTGGCGGTTGACAAAAAAAGCATTTGGGATAAAATAGGCAGGCACTCAAGCCGAAGTGGCGGAATTGGCAGACGCGCTACGTTCAGGGCGTAGTGAGCTTACGCTCATGAGGGTTCAAGTCCCTCCTTCGGCACACTTGCCCGCTTCCAAGCGGGCATTTTATTTGGATCGCATGAAACAACTCTGGGAACGGATCGATCGAAAAGAAGTATGGAATGGCCTGAAGCTGGCGCTGGTCCTGGCGCTGCTGGCGGGCTTTTTTTACTTTGTGCCGCTTGACCAAATCCTGGAAGTGCTCAAGACGGTCGACCTGGTTCCATTGGCCTGGACCCTGGTCATCAGCATGGCGGCGATCTATATCACTTCCATGGAATTATGGGTGCTGACCCACAAACAGGGAATTTCGCTTTCGGTTCATCGATTGTTCCTGCTCAACCTCAGCATACGATTCTATTCCTTCTTCTCGCCCGTCTCCAGCCTGGGAACGCTTTTACGCTGGCAGCGCCTGTCCGACGGGGGCAAAGGCGCCCAGGGCCTGGTCGCGATTGCCGCCAATCGCATGCTCGATATCATCATCGCTGTTGCGGTCGGCTTGTTTTGGGGCATCTCCGCGCTGAACAAGGATGTCATCAGCCTGCCCATGTCGCTGGCCTACCTGGTGATTTTCCTGTTCCTGCTGTGGCTGGGACTTAAGATCAGCGCACCGCTGGCCGCCTGGTCCGCGCGCCGCAGCGAGGCCACCCACAACCGCTGGGTCGCCCGCGGGTTTCACTGGGCGGCCAAACTGTTCACCTCCCTGGACATGTATCGCTCCTTTACGTGGCTCGAAATCCTGACCCTGACCTTTACCGCCATTCTCGGTGAACTGGTCACCCTGTTGGCTTTCGTGTTGATTGCCCTTTCGGTGCACATTTCGATCTCGGTCGTGGACCTCGGCTGGATGCGTTCGCTCATGTTCCTGGCGGCCCTGACGCCTTTTACCCTGGCAGGCGGGGTTGGCCTGCGGGAGGTCAGCACGGTGCTCATCATGGCGGGACTGGGCATCCCCGCCGACCAGGCTGCCGCCTTCTCCCTGCTGGTGTACGCCCGCAGCATGGTCGTGGGGTTGATTGGGGGCGCCTTCGAACTCGTCTCCCTTCTACTGGACAGATGGAAACGCCCGGCCTGAAGTTCTCACACGCGCGGGTCGCAAAAAAAAACAGGAGGCCCCCTAAAAGGCGCAGGCGGAGAAGATGCCATTTGCAGGATTTTCGAGTATCATGGAATGATTACAGGACATCCCTGAATTGCAGTGACAGGGATGTCCGCTGCATCTCAAATTCCGCCCATAGCGCGGCGCTTATGCCGCAGTGAAAATACTCCGGCTGGATCACCATCCGCCAGCAGCGCAAACCCGCAACGATTTGCGCATTCGATGCAATGTTGAACAGTAACACCGTAGCGCGAATTTCAAGTCAAAACCCAACCCTTTTACCACGGAGCGCGCGCCTGCGGCATCGCGCAGGCAGATACAATACCCACAGGTAAAAATTGCGCATTCCACCCTCTCAAACAAACGCAATTTTTACCCGAGTGCGGTATGGCACGGAGATAGCCCCAAAAAATCTCTGTGGACTCTGTGGTAAAAAATCTTCACAGTTGGCGTAGTTTTTAAAGAGCAATACCATAGAGGCACTCCTGAACCATGACTCGTATTCTCGTCTCCACCAATCATCGCGAAGTTTTCAATGACGCCACCTCGGGCTGGTTGTATGTCGTGGATGTGGAGGAACGCAGGATCCTTAAGAAATCCGCCGGGGTGGAAGCCCCCTACCGCGCGCACGACACCAATCCGCGCGGGGGCATGCGCGGCATCCGCGGCCTGGGCTTCCAGAACGGCGAGCTGGCCCTCGCCAATTATTCCTCGATCCTGTTCTTCGACCACCGCTGGAACCTGCTGCGCGTCTTTACCCATCCTTCGATTGCGGCCATTCACGAGATTTTTTACGCCGCCGATGGAGTTTGGGTTACCTCGACGGCCAATGACGTGCTGGCCCGCTTCGACCTAGATGGGAAGGTGGATACGCTGGTCTACATGCGCACCCAGAAAGAGTTGATGCGCAAACTGGGCGGCCCCTTGAAACAAGTGGTGCGCCCAAGGGACCTGGCGGCGGGGAAAAAGGATTTCCGCATCCGCACCTACTTTAATCTGGATGTGTATGACCGCGTTCATCTGAACAGCATTTGCCAACTGTCGGACGGGCGCTTTTTGATGTCGCTTGGCCTGCTGGTGGGGGATTATTTTGGTTTTCTGATGAACGTCAAGACCTTGATGTTGAAATTAAAAATTTGGGATTTCTTCCTCGGTTTGAATCGCGCCCTGCGAAGCCTGCTTCGGAGGGACAGGCAGATGCTGAGCGAACTGGTGGTTCAACCCGCCAAAGGCAAGTCCGCCGTTGTCAGCCTGGATGCGGCGGGAAAGTGGCAGACGCACCTGGTCCTCCAAACGGCTCACAACCCCAGCCACTCTGTGCGCATGTTGTCCGACGGCACAGCAGCCTACCTGAACACTTCGCATGGCGAGGTGATTCACTTCAGGCTGGATGGGACCATCCTTTCCACCACCAAGATCAGCGAAAAATTTCTGCGCGGCCTGCTCGAACTCCCCGACGGACGCCTGGCGCTGGGCAGCAGCAACCATGTGCTGATCTTCGACCTCGGAACCCGCGCCATTGTGGACCGCATCGAACTCTCCAGCGAACCCTTGAATTCGGTCTTCGACATCCAGATCATGCCCCCCAATTTCGACCTGCCCCCCGACTCCCTGGAGGCCGGGCTGGGACAAATTGCTGGATATAATGGGCAGAAGGTACTCTGGCGACAGGCGTAACCTGCCCGTCCCGCCGCCATTAAAAAATGGCATCCAGAGCGCCCAGTCCTGATTTTTATAATATCCCGGTTTGAAAGTTGCGCTTTTCCAGGGGGCGGAAAGCGCAATTTTCAACCAGGTGCGGTATACAAACAGACGCAGCGCTTCATTCATCCTTGCGAAGGCTCGATTATTTTTCAACAGAGTGACTGCCGTCAATATCATTTTGCAGCGATGCATCCGTGCGCTGCGATAACCTTTGCAAGGGTGAATCATTCCAGGTAGACTTTGCAAAGTTTGCCTGTTTCATTGTAGATTTATCAGAGGCCGCTATGACCCGCTTGATTGTTGGCTCCGCCCATCGCGTCATCCCTTCCCGCCAATTGTCGGGATATATTTATATCATCGACGTGGAGCGGCAGATTGTGCTCAAAAAAACAGAAGGCATCGACCCGCCGTTCCGTGAGCACGACAACAATCCGCGCGGCGGGATGCGCGGCATGCGCGGGATCGCCGTCCGTGCCGGGGAAATCGGACTCTCGAATTACTCGGGCGTGTTCTGCTTCGACCGCCATTGGAACCTGACGCGCACCTTCTCCCATCCCATTTGTTCGTCCATCCACGAAGCGCTGTTCGACGGGCAGGGCATCCTGCTTGCATCCACCGGCACCGACACCCTGGTGCGCCTCGACGGTGAAGGCAAACTGGTTTCCACCTGGTTCGTTCACGATGACAGAACCATCGCCCGCCAGGCCGGCATCCGCAAGGCGCCCATGACGGGCAGGGAAATGCTCGACGGGGGGACCGATTTCCGCGATCGGCGCCAGCCCCATTCCCAGGAATGCGACAAGACCCACCTCAACAGCCTCGACCAATGTCCGAACGGCGACCTGCTGGTCTCCCTGGGCCTGGTGGTGGACGCGCAGTTCTCCACCCTGACGCGATTGAAGGCCTCCCTCATCCAACTCGGCATCTGGGAGTGGATATTGAAAGCCAATCGCGGAATCCGCGCCTTGCTGGGGTTGAAGAAACACAAGCTGACCGAGCTGGTCGTGCAGCCATCCCGTTCGAGGTCGGCGGTGGTGCGCATTTCCCCGCAAGGGAAGGCCCGCCTGGTGCTTCTGTTGGAGAACATATCCAATCCCAGCCACAGCGTGCGGGCGCTGGAGGACGGCACGGCCTTGTACTTGGATACTTCCAATGGCACAGTCATCCACTTCCATGCAGACAAGGGAACGATCCTGCACAAGGCCGAAGTCACCGACCAATTCCTGCGCGGCGCGGTGCGGCTGCCCGATGGCCGCTTCGCGCTGGGCGCCGGCAACGAGGTGCTCCTCTATGACCTGGCCTCGCGTCAGGTGACCGGCCGCGTGCGTTTTTCCGATAATCCGTTAGAATCGGTCCACGGATTGAATCTATTCCCTCCCGATTTCGACCTGCCGCCCGACTCGCTTCAGGCGCAGTGCGGAAAGATCATTGGCTTTAATGGACAGGACCTTCTCTGGGACAGAGCGGCACATGCGTATTCTGACCCTCATTCATGAATATCCGCCCATCGGCGGCGGCGGCGGAAAGGTTGCCCAGGACCTGGCGCGCGCGCTGGTCAAGCGCGGTCACCAAGTGCGGGTGATCGCCCCGTCACACAGGGACCTGGAACAGGATGACCCGGCCGACGGCGTGCGGGTCGTGCGAATTTCCTCCTTCCGTATGCGCCAGTTCGCCGCTGACTTGCTGGCCATGAGCGGCTACCTCGTGGTCGGCCTGGCGGTGGGATTGTGGAACATCCTCACCTGGAGGCCGCACCTGATGCACGTCCACTTTGCGGTCCCGGCCGGCGGGCTGACCTGGATCCTCTCGAAGTTGACCGGCGTGCCCTACGTGTTGACTGCACACCTCGGCGACGTGCCGGGCGGTGTCCCCGAAAAGACCGACGCCTGGTTCCGCTGGGTCTATCCTTTCACGCACCGCATCTGGCGCGACGCCGCGCAGGTGACGGCCATCAGCGAACACACCCGCCGCCTGGCCCTGGCCCATTACCCCGTCGACATCCAGGTCATCCCGAATGGCATCGAACTGGGGGAGGATTTCTCCGAGACGCTCGAGGCGGTGAACCACCCGCCGCAGATCGTCTTTGCGGGGCGTTTCGTCCCGCAGAAGAATCCCATCCAACTGGTAAACATCCTGGCCCGCGCGGCCGACCTGCCCTGGCAGGCGGTGATGATCGGTGATGGGGCTTTGATGGAGGCGACCTGCCAGGAGATCGAACGCCTGGGATTGGGCGAGCGTGTCACCCTCACGGGCTGGGTCCCACCCGCACAGGTGCATGCCCATTTCGCGCAAAGCGACATCCTGCTCATGCCTTCGCTTTCGGAGGGCATCCCGATGGTGGGTTTGCAGGCCCTGGTCTCGGGACAAGCCATCGTCGCCAGCCGCGTGGGCGGATTGCTCGACCTGGTCGAGCAGGGGCAGAACGGTTTCCTGCACGAGCCTTCGGACGTGGACGGTTTCGTCGCCAGCCTGCGCTCCTTGCTGATGGATGACGGGGCATTGCTGCGCGCCAGGAATGCCAGTTTGAAAATCGCGCATCGCTTCGACCTGGTTCACATCGTGGATCGGTATGAAAACATGTTTGCGAAAGCCGCGCACCTGAACGTAAAATTGGAAAAAAATTCGTAGTCCTTCGTCTCGCCTCTTGTGAAACACCCCCCGCTGATTTTCATCCTCATCACCATCTTCATCGACGTGCTCGGCTACGGCATGATGATTCCGCTGCTGCCCTTCTTCGTGCAGCGGCAGGGCGGCGGCGCGGCCATGGCGGGGACTCTCGCCTCTTTCTATGCCTTCCTGCAACTGTTCAGCGGCCCGCTGCTGGGGTCACTCTCCGACCGCCTGGGACGCAAGCCGATCCTGCTGGCCTGCCTGTTCGGCACGGCAGTGGCCTATGCCCTGTTTGGGCTGGCGGATTCGCTGGCCTTTCTCTTCCTGGCCGTCACCCTCGATGGCCTGACAGGCAACAACCTGACCACCGCCCACGCCTACATCGCCGATGTCACCCCGCCCGGGGAGCGTTCGCGCGGCCTGAGTCTGGCGGGCGCGGCCTTTGGCCTGGGGGTCATGGCTGGTCCCGTGTTGAGCGGCCTGCTCAGCGGCTACGGGTTGTCTGTGCCCGCCTTCGCCGCGGCGGGCATCGCCTTTGCCAACACGCTGTACGGGCTGTTTTTTCTGCCCGAGTCCCTCGCCCCTGAAAAACGCGCGCGGCATCCCGTTTCGTTCAACACCTTTGCCCAACTCAAGTCCCTGTTCGACCTGCCCGCCCTGCGCGGCCTGCTGGTCGCCCTCTTCCTGCTCAACCTGGCTTTTGCGGGTCTGCAAACCAATTTCCCGTTGTTCAGCAATGCGCGTTTCGACTGGACTCCCCGCCAGAACGGGTTCTTCTTCGCCTTCGTGGGTGTGGTCGCCGTGTTCGTGCAGGGCTTTCTCTACCTGCGCCTGCAGCCCAAGCTCGGCGAAGGGCGCATGGCGGCCCTGGGCCTGGTCTTTCTCGCGTTGGGCATGGCGGGCATCGCGCTGACCCCCATTGCGTGGACTCTATATCCGTTCGTGGCGGTCGCGTCATTGGGCAGCGGGTCGAGCATCCCCTCGCTCTCGGGGCTGGTCTCGGCGCGGGCAGGCGAGGCGCGCCAGGGCCAGTTGATGGGCGGGATGCAGACCCTGCTCGGCCTGACGACCATCTTCGGGCCGACTCTGGCGGGCCTGTCCTTCGAGCGGATCGGCGTCGGCGCCCCCTACTGGATCGGCAGCGGATTGGCGCTGCTGGCCCTGCTGGCCTTTTGGCGGTCGGACCCCCAGCCCTTCGACCCTGCTCAGGACAGGCCTGTTACCGATTAAGCAGTTCTTCCAAGGCCCGCGCCGCCTGCCCGACCCCATCCTCGCGCCGCAGTCTTTCCCCCAACTGGCGCGCCGCCTCTTTCATTCTTTCCCCTTTCATCCTCCCCAATCCCTGCGCTAAATTTTCCACCCCCAACGCCCGCTGCGGAATCGGCCCCGGCCCCACGCCCAGCGCGGAGACCCGCGCGCCCCAAAAGAACTGATCCACCGCCACCGGCGTCACCAGCGACGGGATGCCCGCCAGCAGGGCCGCCCCCGTCGTCCCTGCGCCGCCGTGATGGACGGCGCCCGCCAGGCGCGGAAACAGACTGTCATGCGGAACAGCCTCGCGCAGCAGGTGGATGTGCGCGGGCGGGCGCGTTACCTGCGCGCCTTTGGGCAGGGCGATCACTGCGCGCATGTCGGTGTGCTGCGCGGCCAGCGCAACCATCTCGAAGATTTGGTTGGGTTGGTATGCGCCCGGACTGCCGAAGCCAAAATACACAGGCGGCGGGCCAGCCTGGAGGAAGGCTTCGAGCGCAGCCTCCAACGGATCGTTCGTGACCAGCGGCCAATAGCCTGTGATGAGGGAGGCCGCGTCCCAATCGCGCGGGCACGGCAGGACTTGCGCGCTGAATCCGTACAAGTTCAGGTCGATGCGGCCAAAGGGGTGGGGTAATGGGCCAGAGATGGGCAAGGGTTTCAAGCCAAGCGCGCGCCCGCGCCAGTCATTGATGACCTTGCGCCACGGCAGGAAGGTTGCCAGGCCCGCGATGGAATAGCTCAGACGGTTGTATGCGCCGCCCCAACTGCGCGCCGACGGCAGCACGGGGCAGGGGAATTCGCGCGTGGGCGTAAGTGGTTGCAGAAAAGCGCCAACGCAGGGAATGTTGAGTTTCTCCGCGATGGATGTTCCCCACAGGGTCGGCAGGCCGATGACGAGTGCGGACGCGTCCTGGCAAACTTCCCAGGCATTCGTGAGCATGTGCGCGTACACGGCCTGGGCTTCACGCAGATAGTTCAACGAGGCGCGCGCGCTGCGGATGGGATTCCCGTCGAAGGTCAGCGCAATCTCGCCGCTGTTGGCGATCATCAGGTCAGACGGGTTGCCGTCCACTGGCGCGAAGGGGATGCCGCGCGCTTCGACCAGCTCGCGGAAGGCGGGCGGCGCGGCGATGCGCACGGCATGACCGTCGGCTTGCAGCTTTTGCGCCAGCGGGATGATGGGCTGCACATCGCCGCGTGTGCCGCTGGTGAGGAAGAGGATCGGGGACATGGGGAAACGGATGAGAATTTCACAGCGCGCAAGGCGGACGACCAGTCCGCCCCACACTTTCACATCAGCACTTCTCGAAGACCAGCCAGCGATATTCGATCCAGCCGGCGGCCAGGCATTGCTGGAGCGCCATGCTGCCCAGCATGGATGGGACGATGGGATGCTCCTGCGGCAGGCGTTTGCCGAGGGTTAAGATGAGGCGCGCCAGGCTGTCGGGCAGGTTGCGGAGCCGCAGCTGAGGGGTGAGATTCCGATTCTCGGACAGAGTCAGGCCCAGGTCCAGGGCGGTGGCGGTGACTTCGTCCACGGTCTGGATATGGGGCACGAACCAGCCCGTTCGGTAGGCATCCAGCCAATCCCCCGCCCTGGGGTCGGAGGCGGCGAGGAAATCATCCAGCAGGATCAGGTGTCCGCCCGGGTTCAACAGGCGGGCCGCCTCGCGCAGGTACTGGTCGGGCTGCTGGGCGTGGATGAAGGCCTCGATGGAGTAGACCAGGTCGAAACCGCCTGCCAGCGGAACGTGGTGAAAATCCGCTTCGAGGAGGTGGGCGGACAGTCCCAGCCCGCGCCTAGCCTGCGCGGCGATGCGGGCCTGCACGGGACTGAGCGTCAGGCCGACGGCCCGGGCGGGAGCGGGCAGGCCTGAGAGAATGTGAAAGAGAGTCGCGCCCACGCCGCAGCCCAGGTCGGCAAAGCGCA
>JBMOMS010000209.1:0-31258 GCA_049324895.1 Chloroflexota bacterium | reverse complement strand
GCCTGCGCGGCGATGCGGGCCTGCACGGGACTGAGCGTCAGGCCGACGGCCCGGGCGGGAGCGGGCAGGCCTGAGAGAATGTGAAAGAGAGTCGCGCCCACGCCGCAGCCCAGGTCGGCAAAGCGCAGGCGGCCCAGGCGGGCCTGGAGGGCGCGGGCCTCATCCAGCACCAGGTCGTTGGAAACAGCCAGGGCCTGCTCGATGCGCGTCACGCCCTGCGGCCAGAGCGAGCGGTGAATGGTTTGCACCTCGGCGGAGGAGCCATAGCGCAGGAACAGGCGCGTATTGCGGTCGTAATAACTGCGGACATCGTCTCGGGAAATGGGATTCATGGGGGCATTATAGTCGAACGGAAAAACGGATGGAGGTGGTATAATTAGCCTATCTATCTGGTGTGCTTCATCTAATGGACACGAAGTCAAATCCAGCGTCTTCGTGTCTTTTTATGCGTGTAATTGAAGGAGCGTATGGAAATCGGCACCATTCAACAAGTTGACATCGACGCCCAGATGCGTTCAGCCTACCTCGATTACGCCATGAGCGTGATCGTGGCGCGCGCCCTGCCCGATGCGCGCGACGGCCTGAAACCTGTGCATCGCCGCATTTTGTTCGCCATGGACGAACTGGGCATCCGCTCGACGGGCGCGTACAAGAAATCGGCCCGCATCGTCGGCGAAGTGTTGGGTAAGTATCACCCGCACGGCGACTCGGCAGTATATGAGACCATGGCGCGCATGGCCCAGGACTTTTCCATGCGCTACCTGCTGGTGGACGGCCAGGGCAACTTCGGTTCCGTGGATGGGGACGCGCCTGCGGCCATGCGTTATACCGAGGCGCGCCTGCAAAAATTAGCCGAGGACATGCTGGCCGACCTGGACAAGGATACGGTCGATTTCGGCCCGAACTTCGACGACTCGCTCGAAGAGCCGCTGGTGCTGCCCGCGCGCCTGCCCAACCTGCTGTTGAATGGCTCCGCCGGCATTGCCGTGGGCATGGCCACGAACATACCGCCGCATAATTTGCGCGAGGTGGCGGGCGCGATCAATTATTTAATCGAAAATTACGAGCGCATGGATGAGGTCTCGGTCGAGGAACTGATGAAATTCGTTCTCGGGCCAGACTTCCCGACGGGCGGCATGATCGTTGGAAGCGAGGGCATCCTCTCCGCTTATGGCACGGGGCGCGGTCGCATCGTGATGCGCGGCATGGCTCACATCGAGGAGATGAAGGGTGGGCGGCACCAGATCGTCGTGACCGAGATCCCCTACCAGGTTAACAAATCCAGCCTGATCGAGCGCATTGCCGAACTGGTGCGCGAGGACAAGATCGACCAGATCTCGGACATGCGCGATGAGAGCGACCAGCGCGGCATGAGCATCGTGATCGAGCTTAAGCGCGGCGCGCAGCCCAAGAAGGTGCTCAACCAGCTTTACAAGTACACGGCGCTCCAATCCACGTTTGGGGTAATCATGCTGGCCTTGGTGGACGGCGAACCGCGCACCCTGCCGCTCAAGCGCCTGTTGCAAATCTTCATCGAGCATCGCCAGGTGGTCATCGTGCGCCGCTCGAATTTTGAGTTGTCCAAGGCCCGCGCCCGCCAGCACATCCTGGACGGATTGCTGATCGCCCTCAATAATATCGACGCGGTCATTAAGACCATCCGCGAGGCGGACGATGCCGACATGGCCAAGACCAACTTGATGTCCCGCTTCAAGTTGAGCGAACTCCAGGCGCAGGCCATCCTCGATATGCAGTTGCGCCGCCTGGCCGCGCTCGAACGCTGGAAGATCGAAGAGGAGCACAAGCAGGTGCAGGCCCAGATCGATTATCTCGAAGACCTGCTGGCGCATCCCAAAAAGATCCTGGCGCTCATCCAGAGCGACCTGAAGGAAATGACCGAGAAATACGGCGACGACCGCCGCACGCGCATTGCGGTGGAAGCGAATGAGAACTTCCACGAGGAGGACCTCGTCCAGGACGAGGCCGTGCTGATCAGCCTGACCGAGCGTGGATACATCAAGCGCGTGGCCTCGGCGGCTTTCAAGTCGCAGAGTCGCGGCGGGCGCGGCGTGATGGGACACACCACCAAGGACGAGGATGAAGTGGTCATGCTCCTTCCCGCCCGCAGTCTCGACACGATGTTATTCTTCTCGGACAAGGGCAAGGTGTACTCGGAGAAGGTCTACCAGATCCCCGACGCCGACCGTGCCGCGAAGGGCATCCCGCTGGTCAACGTGCTCTCGCTGGATGCAAATGAACGGGTGACGGCGGCCATTGCGGTCTCCAGTTTCTCCAGCCATGGATTCTGTATCATGGCGACCCAGCGCGGCAAGGTCAAGCGTGTGGATTTGGAGGAGTTTGCCTCCGTCCGCCCCTCGGGCCTGATTGCCATGAATCTCGAAGAGGGCGACACCCTGGGTTGGGCGCGCCTGACCTCGGGCAAGGATGAAGTCATCTTTGTGACCGCCGGCGGCCAGGCCCTGCGCTTCGGCGAGGATAAGGTGCGCGCCATGGGACGCCAGGCCGCGGGCGTGCAGGGCATCCGCCTGGCCAAGGGCGATGCCGTTACCAGCATGGATGTGGTCGAGAAGGAGGGCGCGCTGCTGGTGGTCACGACCAACGGCTTTGGCAAGCAGACCCCGCTCAAGGACTACACCGCCAAGGGCCGCGCCACGGGCGGCATCGCCACCATCGACCAGAAGGCGCTCAAGGAGATCGGCAGGATTGCCGCCGCGCGTGTGGTGCAGAAGGACGATCACCTGACCATCATCACCTCCAACGGTGTGGTGTTGCGCATGAAGATCAAGGATGTCAAACAGTCGGGCCGAGCCACCAAGGGCGTACACCTGATCAAGCCGCAGGAAGGCGACAGCGTGGCTTCCGTGGCGCGCATCGCCGCCGAGGATCTCAAGCGCGCAGGCGCCGAGGTCAACGGCGACGAGAAGGCACCCGAGCCTCAGCCGCAGTTGATCTGAGTGCTGGCGCTGGGGCCGCCCCCCAAAATTATCGGCGTGTCAAACCGGTGGGATGCTTATCCCAGCGCTTGGGCGCGCCAACAAATTTATTGCTCGACTAATTTGGAAAAGCACAAGCGGCTGAGACGGTTAAGGGCAGTCTTTCCAATCGCGCAAGCCTTGCATTTTTCGATGATTAAGGTACTATTATACGAAATGGAGAATCTACCCTCACCCGAAACGCCCACGCCAGCCAGGCGGCCCAGGACCAGGGTCAATGCCCTGGGGGTCACGATCTTCGTCGCCGTTCTGCTTGCCACCCTCTTCACCGCCTGGACGCCCACCAGCCTGTCCACGTGGAATTTTTCGGAACAGATCAGCCTGCTGCTCACGCCCCAAAGCGGGGAGGTTGGTTCGCCGCTTAACACCCCCCAGCCGCAAACTCGCATCGGGATCGTGGCCGGGCACTCGGGCAACGACTCGGGCGCGGTCTGCCACGACGCTGAAGGCAACGTCACCCTCACCGAAGCGGACATCAACATGAAGATCGCCAGCATGGTGCAGAAGCAATTGGTCGACCTCGGCTTCCAGGTTGACCTGTTGCAGGAATTCGACACGCGCCTGGGCGGATACCGCGCCGCGGCGCTGGTCTCCATCCACAATGACTCGTGCGAGTTCATCAATGACGAAGCCACCGGCTTCAAGGTGGCCGCCTCGCTCGATACGCACGATGTCAACCGCGCCACCCGCCTGACCGCCTGCCTGACCGACCGTTACCAGCGCTCGACCGGCCTGACCTTCCACTCCGGCAGCATCACGGGCGACATGCGCGAATATCACGCCTTCTCCGAGATCGACCCCAACACCCCCACCGCCATCATCGAAACGGGTTTCCTCAACCTCGACCGCGAACTCCTGACCAGCCGCACCGACCTGGTGGCCAACGGAATTGTGCAGGGCATCCTGTGCTTCGTGAACAACGAGAGTGTGGAACCGACTCCCATGCCCACCTTTGCGCCATGAACCGCGACCTGCTCGAACGCATCAAGGCCAACACCGCGTCGCTGCCCTCCCAGCCCCCTCCGCCGCCCCCAAAACGTCGACGGAACCTGTGGCCGCTGATCTTCCTGTTGGGCCTGCTGGCGCTGCTCCTGGCGGGTTGGACTCTGGTTTCCAGCCCGCTGGTTCCCGCAGTCTTTGCGGGCGGCCCCAGCGCCACGCCGACCTTCCAGGTTCAGGAGCCATTCTGGGCGCAGGCGCTGATCGCCAAGCCCACCTACACTCCCACCGCCCAGCCCGCGCTCATCGCGCCTACGGAGACCCCGCTGGCGGTCGAACTGCCCAATACCCCGGTCGTGGAAGAAACACCCGCGTTGATGTGGGCCGAGATCGTGCCCGACACGCCCACACCCGAATACGCCGCACCCGACCCCAACCTGCCCCCCGCCGCCTATACTGGGAACAAATACATCCTGGTGGACATCTCTGAACAGCACATGTACGTGTACGAGAACGAAGCGCTGGTCTACAGTTTCATCGCCTCCACGGGCATGAACAACGCCACAAAGGTCGGCAACTTTGCCGTGCAGAGCAAGATCCCCAACGCCTACGGCTCCACCTGGGACATCTGGATGCCGTACTGGCTGGGCATCTACTGGGCGGGCGGCACGGAGAACGGCATCCACGCCCTGCCGATCCTCTCGAACGGCGGCATCTTGTGGGAAGGCTTCCTGGGACGGCCCATCTCCTATGGCTGTGTCGTGCTGGGCACCTACGATGCGCAAGTGTTGTATGATTGGGCCGAGTATGGAACACCGGTGATCATTCAGTGGTAATTGCAAGGATGGACCCCCATGAGCGATGATTTGAAAGCCCGCCAGGCCGTGGATCAGGCGCGCACCGCCCTGCGCAACGGCGACCGCACCTCGGCGCGCCTGTGGGCCGAAAAGGCCGCCGCGCTTGCCCCGCAATCCGAAGACCCGTGGCTCATCCTGGCGGCGGTCGCCAGCCCGCAGGCCAGCCTGGAGTACATCCAGAAGGCGCTGGCCGTCAATCCCGAGAGTCCGCGCGCGCGCAAGGGGATGGAGTGGGCCATGCAGCGCCTGCAAGAGATTCCCGCGCCCGCACAGGCGGCGGACGGGGAGAGTCCGATTGACCGCCTGCGCACATCCACCAGCCGCGCCCCCAGCCAGCCCACGCCGCAATCGAAACCGGCACAGCCCCCACACGACGAGGAAGCGAAGAAGTCGCCGCCCAAAAAACGACGGTTCCTGCCGCTGCTGGCCTCCCTGCTGGTCATCCTGTTGTGCCTGGTGGTCTTCGCCGCCGGCTACTCGGCGGTCAGCAACCCCGCCCTGGCGCAGATGATCAGCCTGGGAGACGCACCCCAGGCGGCGGCCACCCCCACCAGCCAGGCGCCATCCTGGGCGCAGATGGAAATCGCCAAGCCCAGCCTGACCGCCACCCTGGACCTGCCCGCCCTGACCCTGGTCCCCAGCCTGACTCCGTTCCCGACGGATACCCCCACTCCCGAGCCGACCCTTACACCCGAAGCGACCGCCACGCCCGAGGCCAGTTCCACGCCCGAAGTCACCGAAACGCCGGGCCTCCTATATGCCGTGATCGTGGAGGATACGCCCACCTCGGAGTATGTCCCGCCCGCCGAGCCCGAAATCGCCAACGACCCGGGCACCTCCTTCGGCGGACGTTGGATCGACGTGAATCTCTCGCAGCAGCGCGTATACGCCTACGAAGGCGACACCATCGTCAACTCCTTCCTGGCCTCCACGGGCACCTGGCAGACGCCAACCGTGACGGGCACATTCAAGATCTGGATCAAACTGCGCTCCACCACCATGTCTGGCCCCGGCTACTACCTGACCAATGTCCCGTACACCATGTACTTCCACGGCGGCTATGGCATTCATGGAACCTACTGGCACAACAATTTCGGCACTCCCATGAGTCACGGCTGCGTCAACCTGCGCACCTCCGACGCCGAATGGCTGTTCTATTGGGCTTCCGAAGGCACCATCGTTCACGTGCATTATTGATGAGAACATGCTTGCAGCGGCAACCCGTCGCTTGTTTTGCAAACGGCTGAAGTTGCGTCGTGACACGTTGTCGTTCGTGGTCTTCGATTGGGTAAAGAGCACATGAAAGCCCCCCGCGCGTTGACGCGCCGCGATTTCCTCAAACTGGGCGGCCTGGGCCTGCTGGGAATGTTGACGCCCAGCCTGCCGCTCCAGGCGCTGGAGGACCCGTTTAAGGGAATCTCCGGTCGGGTGGCCTCGCCGGTGCTGTGGACTTACAACCGCCCCTCGACCAGCGGCGAGCGCGTCAAAATGTACTGGCGCGACCTGATCCTGCCAATCAGCGGCGTCACCGTCAACGAAGAGGAACCTGAAGCCTACAACCGCATCTGGTACCAGGTGGGAGAAAATGCCTTTGCCTATTCGGGCAACATCCAGCCGGTGCGCACCCTGCTCAATCCACCCAGCCTGAACATTCCCGCCGCGGGCCGCCTGGCCGAAGTCACCGTGCCTTATACAGACGCGCTCACCCAGCCCGACCCGCAGGCGAAGGTCGGCTATCGTATCTATTACGAGACCGTGCATTGGGTGCTTTCCGCCGTCAAAAGCCAGGCAGACGGCGAGACCTGGTACGAAATCCTGGATGACAAGTGGGATGTCAGTTACTACGCGCCGGGCGCGCACCTGCGCCTGCTCTCCGATTCGGAACTGACCACCTTATCTCCCGAGGTCCCCGACGACCAAAAGCGCATCGAGGTACACCTCAAGGATCAATACCTGGTGGCCTACGAATACGACACGCCGGTCTTTATGACGCGCGTCGCCACGGGGGCCATGCTGCGCATCGGCACTTATTACACCCCGCGCGGGCTGTTCAGCACCTACCACAAGCGCGCCACCCGCCACATGGCAGCCGGAGATGTGGCCGCCAGCGGATTCGACCTGCCCGGCGTGCCCTGGGTGATGTACTTTACCGAGAGCGGCATTTCGCTGCACGGCACATTCTGGCACAACGACTTTGGGCATCCGCGCAGTCACGGCTGCGTGAACCTGACTCCGCAGGCGGCCAAATGGCTGTTCCGTTGGACCGCGCCGTACGCCTCCCCACGGGATGAGTTTATCTACAAATCGCCCGGCACGGCCCTGTTGATTCAGGATTGACCCGCCCGCGTCAACGACAGGCGGAAATATCCAGCAGGCGGCGAAAATCCTTGCGGTAATCGTCGGGCGCGCGAATGCCCCGCACCTCGTCCACGAGCTGCACGCAGGCATGCGCGTATTTCTGCTGCAAGCCCGGGGATAGGTCTTCCCAATATTCGATCCCGAAATAAATGTAATCGAAGCCGGCCGCCTGCAGGGCAAAGGGGTCGGGGTTTTCCATCAGGGCGGTCCACCCGGGTTTCGGATTCCAGGAGGTCATCGCGTCGGTTCCACGGCCAAAGACCGTGACCACGCGGCGCGGGTCGGGGTCGAAGACCATTGCCCCGGGCGGGAGGCGATTCCAGTGGCGGGACTCCATGCGCACGTCCAGTTCGGTGATGAAGAGCGGCAGGAGCGGCTGCTGCATGGCGGGCAGTTGGATGCCCAAAAAGACCAGCGCGCCAAAGGTGGATACCAGGCCAAGCGACAGGATGGACATCTTCCAGGCTTCGCTGCGGCGTTCGAGCCAGGTCCAGGCCAGGGGCGCGGCGTACAACGTGGGCGGCAGGACCAGGGTGGCCAGCAGGCGCGTGTTGGCGCTGGCACCCGCAGTCCCGGTGTACTTCACGAAGAGCGAGAAGAGACTCAGGGCGGCGGTGGCGGCTACACCGGCCTCCCACCAATGATGTGCGCGGTACATCTTCCAGCCCCACGCGAAGAGCAGCGGCAGGACCAGCAGCACGGGGCCGGTCTCGACCAGGGCGGCGGCCAGCTGATAGGGATTCAGCAGGCTCATGAAGCCAAGATGTCCCGAGACCAGCGACGGGGCGGACAGGGCAAAGTTGAAGGTGTGAAAGGCTTCGCCCTCGGCGGCGGGAAACAACAGCCCGCGCGCAATCTCGGTCAGGACTCCGCCCTGGACAAGGGCCAGGGCCAGGGCGGCGGAACCCACCCCCAGCGTCGGCAGGAAGGAGCGGGGCAGGTACAGGCGGCGGGCGCGCATCCACTCGACCAGCAGGGCCAGGCCGATCCCGGGGAACATGATCAGGAAGGTGTATTCGCCGGTCAGCGCGTAGGCGGCCAGCAGGGCGGCCAGCACCATGCCGCCGGGCAAGTTGCGCAGGCGGCGGAAGAGCAGGGTAAGCAGGAGCAGGATCAGGGTCCCCAGCACGCCAATGCCACCCAGCGACATCGAGGCGGGCGGATTGATGCCGTTGGCATAGGCGAACGGGAACGGAAGCGGCCCGGCGCCTTCGATCACCCAGGGCGAGACCAGGGCCGTGGACAGGTCGGGCGCGGTGGGAATGCCCGACCCCATCAGCGTGACGTGCGCGGAAATTTTCTGCACCAGCGCGGTGGGCAGGAGCAGCAACAGCCAGCGCGCGCCGCCCGAGAAGGCCACGAAGAATGCGCCGAAATACCCAGCCACGCGGCTGCGTGTCATGCGGCGGGTGAAGGCGTAGGCCAGCAAGACCAGCAGCGCCATGACGAAGGCGCGCGCCAGGTCCATGGCGGTCCAGGGGAAGAGGTCGCCCAGGCGCATCAACTGGGCGGAGAAGAGCAGCAGCAGGTAGTGATAACCGAAACGCAGCGACGGGTCGAAGGGGAAGTGCGGCGGGATGTCACCGGCTGCCATGATGGAAATGGTGGGGATGTTCTGGAAGTCGTCGAAGATATCCAGCCCGCGGCCAATGGAGAAGAAGACGTAAAAAATAAATAGCAGGGCGAAGGCTTGGGCAGGCGAGATCGTGAAGACCCCGTGTCCCTCGCGCAATAGCGATTTCCAGGCTGCCGCCAGGCCAAAGGCCAGCACCAGGAGCGCGCCCGCCCAGAACGAATGCGGCGCGGGCAGGATATGGGCGATGAGATTCGAACACCACAATTGCAGGACCAATCCCAGCGCCAGCCCGACCGGGAAGCGCTCGCGGCGCAGGCGGAAGACCTGGTGCGCGATGAGATGCCCGCCCAGCATCCAGGCAGCGGCCCACAACGCGAAGGGGATCAGGGTGAGGAGTTGGGCCATGTTAGAGCCTGGGCTGGGAAGCCGCCACGCGGATCTGCGTGACCGTGTCGTCGGCGAGGTTTCCGCTGATGAACTCGGGGCGGATGCGGGCGCGAACCTTCTGGAAGCCAGTCTCGTCCCGTCCGCGCACGAGGATGTCCACCTTAGAGAAGGAGGACTCGAAGGCGCGGCGGTAGTCCCACAGGCGATAGCGGTTGTGATTGCTGGACGGGTTCAGCCAGCCGTACCAGGCGGATTTGGAATAGCACAACATCTCGAAGGGGTACTTGAAGTAGTGGTCGCGTAAATCGACAAAGTGGATGTGCAGGCCGCCGGGACTGGTCAATGCGGCCAGGGCGCGGGTGATGCCCTCCACGTCGTCGAGGTGCTCATAAACCGAGTTGCTGATGACCAGGTCGACGGGCGGAATATCGCCCGGCTTCACGTCGCGGATGTCGGCTTCCAGCAGGGTGATGCGTTCGTCGCGCGGACGCACGCGCTCGCCGTCCAGGCGCAGGTGGGCTTCGTAGCGCGGCAGCAGGGCGCGGTTGTGGGCGTCGTCTGGCGGGGCGAATTTCTCGCACAATACCACCGCTGCGGCACCCGCTTCGAGCAGGCTCACGCCGATGTCGAAACGCCCGCCGTAGCCGAAGACCATCACACGCTTGCCTGCCAGCGAGTCGCTCCGTTCTGCCAGCACGTCCGCGTAGCGCTGAACGGCGGCCTGCGGGTTGCGGGTCTCCAACCCAGGCTCGATGACCAGCGAACGCAGCAACAGGAAGCGCACGATTTTTTCGGGCAAAAAATGGCGCACAAGGCGCGGGAGGAGGTAGGGAAGATTCAAGAGGACACCTTTATCGGATTACCGTTCAACATTTCCAGCGAGTGCGCATGTGCCGCGCTGCGAAATTATTTCAAATATCTTTCACAGCCCGTGGGGCTTTCGCGCGGGACGAGCAGCATCACGCCCACCTCACGGTCGTCCATGATCGGTTCGTAGAAGCACAGCGTGGGCGTCGACACCCAGATCACCCACAGGTCATTCTCGTCGGCAAAAACGCCGGCCTGCACTTTTAAATTGACCTTGAGCACTTCAGTGACGATCAACGAGAAACGCCGATTCGCCAGGTCGCGATAATACGGCTGGAAATATGCCTGGTTGGAGGCCAGCGCCTGGTCCATCATGTACTTCTTTTCGTACTCCGGCACAAATGGCACGGCATTGACGTAGCCAAAGGTCAACAGCTGACGCTGGTCCATGAAAAGCACCTCGCCGCGCTGGGAACGCTCGTTGACCGCGGCCTGGATTTGCAACAGGGCCTGGTCCGTGTCGCCCGTCGTGGGCAGGTCCAGCCGCGCGTGATAGCCCGCGGAAGGATGGAAGGGCGTGAACGGGTGCATGGGCAGGAATGCCATCAGGCACAACAGCAGCAGCGCCCAACCCGGCAAACTTGAAGTCTTCGGCGGGCTGGCGAAGAATCCCAGCGCGGCCACGAAGACGAGGGTGCCGATGTACATATCGAGGTTGTGCAGGTCGCCGCCGCCGCCGATCTTGGTGCTGATCACCAGGCCCACGCCCAGGAATCCCAGCAGCGTTCCCCAGACCGCCAGCAGCTGCCAGCCGTCCAGTTTCCAGGCGCGGGTGAACGTTTGAACCATCAACAACGCCGCGAGCGGCCCGGTGTACATGGCCATGAGCAGCAGCAGACCGGGTCCCAGGGTGGCATTGGGCAGCAGGCGATACCAGAGCAGCGGCTGGTTGGCGGTGTCCAGCGCGCCGGTGGAATACCCGACAAAGTTATCGATGTTCAGCAAAAAGCCAGGGAGCGCGCCCAAAACCGCCAGCAATACGGCCGGCCACAGGCGCTTGAGCCAATGGCCTTCGCGTTTGGGATAGTACAGCAATAAATCCACCAGCGCCCCCCAGGCCCCGGGCGCAAAGACCCAGGTCCAGCGGCTGAGGCCTGCATACAGGCTGGCCGCCGCCAGGGACGCGCCGCGCGCGTAGGGCGACGGGTGAAACGCGAACAGTGCCACGAGGATTGCCGTCATCATGAAAGGCGGATGCAGCGGAGCCAGGATGATGAAGAAGGCCGTAATCCATAAAAAGGATGCCTGCCGCAGGAACCCCGCCTGTAATTTGCGCGTCAACGCCCACCCCAGCAGAAACGACGGTATGACCAGGATGACCACGTTCCACAGACGGTGCGCCGAAATAGGCAAGCCCTGCCAGAGGTAGAGCAAGCCCCACAGGCCGTAACGCCCGGGCGTGTTGTACACGTCTGGGATGCGCCCGTTGTGGTTATACAGGTTTTGCCCAAAGACCAGGGAATAATCGTACAGACGGTTGCCCTCGGACCAGGTCAGCGAGAAGGGATTGTCGACCACCATCAGCAGCAGGCGCGTGACTGCCGAGACGAGCACCAGCCAGCCTGCGGCGACTCCCACCGATTCGAGCGTGACGAGGCGGCCTGGTTCCGCACAAAGGAGATAAGCCGCCGCCCAAAGCGCCGCCAACCCAACCGCAAAACGGAGGTTGTATTGCAAAATGTAATCCGTCGGGCCGATGGCATATTGCAGCAGAAATGGCGCCAGCAGGAGCAACACACCCAGCCCGCTGCGAATCACGCCCAGGCGCAGGCGCAGGGCCAACAGGCGGGAACGCAAAGCATCCCCCGGCGCGGTGTAAAAAAAGGCCAGCAGGCCCAGCTGGAAGAGCCATCCCGCGGCCAGCATTCCGCGCGTGGCAAACGGCACGGGATTATACAGACGCACTTCCTGCACCAGGCGGGGATATAGGAAAAGGCTGAAGGCCAGCGCGAGTTCATTCCACCCAAAGGGCTGGACCTGCCGCGGGGCGAAGATCCAGGCCAGTAACCGGGCGATGGCGACCGCAACAATGAACTGCATCCACGGGGCGGTGAGGATCGTCTGCCACGGCGAGAAGAGATAGATCCAGGTCAGAAATCCCAGCAGGGCCAGGGCCAGCGGCCAGCGGAGCAGGGTCAGGCGTTGGGCCAGCGGGGAAATCCGCGCGGGCTGCCACAGGCTGAATCCCAGGACCATCAGGCCGGCGGCAGCCAGCGCAAGGTATGTCAGGATGGCCGCCCACCCCGAGGCGGTCAGGAGTTTCGTCCAATTTGGCACGGGGGCAAAAATGGCTTGAACCTCGGGAACGGTCAAAACGAGGCCCACCCCCAGGAGCAGGGTCAACAGGCTGCGCAGGTTGCGGGGATAGGGATCAGGGGAAGTCGGCATGGTTGCTCGGGGGACCGCGATGGAATAATCCGTACAACGGCAAGTATAACAGCACAGCCAGGTTCGTCAGGTAGAAGAGCAGGCGGGTGGCGAGCAGCACCGCCGCCAGGTCGGCCTGGGGAAAGTCGAAGACGCCGTAGAGGTAGAGCGCGGTCGTTTCGTTGACGCCCAACCCGCCAAAGACCTGGATGGGCAGGTACGAGACCAACTGCATGAAGATGTTGACGAAGACCACCGGCAGGACGCCGATTTCGAACGAGAAGGTGCGCAGGCTGGCATCGATCCACGCCATCGTGACCGCCATGTACACCAGCGAGAAGGCTGCGCCCATACCCACCATGCGAAAGATGAAACCATGCTCCTGCTCGGCCAGGCTGGAGAGCAGCTGCATGAATTTGTTCGTGAATCCCAGCCGCGAGAGGCGCAACCTGTCCACCCACCAGGCCAGCAGGGCGACGAATTTCTGGCGCAGCAGAATGACGGCGAAGAAGCCAAGCAGGGCCGCGCCGATCAAGGCCAGGGCAATCAGCGCCGCGTTGTGCAGGGCCGTCACCTGCGGCCAGGCCAGCAGGCTGGAGACCAGCATGAACAGCCAGATCGAGATCAGGTCGCCAACCTTGGTAAGCAGGAAGGCCAGCGCCGCGCGGCTGACCTTGACGCCCTGTTCGATGCGAAACAGCGCCAGGTATGAGGCGATGCCCGCGCCCGTGGCGATGAAATTCGAGACGGCATTCTGCACCACCACGATGTTCAGCACCTGCGGGTAATCCACGCGGCGGCCCAGCAGGAAATAATATTGCAGCGCCTTCAGCAGGGTCAGCGCAAAATACAAGAAAATCCCCGCTGCCAGCCAGGGCTGGGAAATTTGTCCACGCAGGGCAAAGAGTTGGGTCAGGTCGGTTTTGGACAACACGAACCAAACCAGCAACAGCGCCAGCGCGATCTTGGCCAGGTTCCAAAGGGGGATTTTTTTGGTAGGTTCGCTCATTGACCGGTCCACACGCCCAGCATCGCCAGCGCATACAGGCGCTTGCCATGATCCACGCGCGCGGACTTGTGTTCTTCGAGGATGCCCGCCAGCACAGACGGCTCGAACCATTGATGCAGCGGACTGCCCGACCCCAGTAACATGCCCTTCGACCAGTCGTACAACGGCCCGCGAAACCAGGCCGAGACGGGGATGCCGAATCCCTGTTTGCCGCGGCCCTGGATGGAGTCGGGCAACTCTTTGGCGAAGGCCTTCTTCAGGAGATACTTCCCGCTGCGCCCCCTGACCTTGAGCTGGTCCGGGACCCGCGCCGCCCACTCCACGATTTCGTGATCCAGGAAGGGCGAGCGGCCTTCGAGCGAGGCGGCCATGGTCATGCGGTCGGCTTTGACCAGCAGGTCGCCGGGCAGGTAGGTGTGCAGGTCGGTGTAGAGCGTCCTATCGAGGTAGGAGCCTTCGGCGGCATCAAATTGCCTGGACAGCAGGGACTGCGCGTTCATGGGGTCGAAGTGGAATTCTTTTTTCCACAACGCGGAACGCTGGCGCGGCGAGAAGTACGAGCCCCAGCGCAGAATGCTGGCGCGGCGGTCGATCTCGGGCAGTTGTTCGAGGCGCTTGAGCCCGTTGATCAGACTCTGTCCCACGGGACGGTCGGCGTTATCGGGGAAGAGTCCCGCAATGGACGGGACCAAGCCACGGGTCAGGAAGCGCGGGGCGCGCGCGTAGGCGTCCGCAAAGCCGTCCAGCCAGTAACGTTGATAGCCCGCGAAGTCCTCATCGCCGCCGTCGCCGTTGAGGGCCACGGTCACATGCTCGCGCGTCATCACCGAGAGATGATAGAGCGGAATGGCGGACGAGTCCGCAAAGGGTTCGCCGAAATGGGCCGCGATCTTTTCGAGTGTGGATGGGATGTCGCCATAGGTCAGCGTGAATTCGTGATGATCGGTGGCATATTTCCGGGCCACGGCGCGCGCATAAGGCAGCTCGGTGAAATTCTGTTCCTGAAAGCCCGCCGAATAGGTCTTGACCGGGCCGCTGGCGACCTCGGACATGAGCGCGACAATGATGCTCGAGTCGATGCCGCCGCTCAGGTGCGCGCCGAGCGGACGTTCGCTGAGCAGGCGCATCTTGACGGCCTCGCGCAGGCGGGAACGCAACTCTTCGATCAGCTCATCTTCGCTGGCGGTCCACTTGGGCTGGTAGCTGTAATCCCAATAGCGCTGGATGCGCGCCACTCCATTTTCCCAAACCAGCGTGTGCGCGGGCGGAAGTTTGAAGATGCCCTCGTAGATGGTCAGCGGGTCGGGGATGTATTGCAGGCTGAGGTACAGGTCGAGCGCTTCGAGGTGCATCGCGGGTTTGTGCGGCAGGGCGGCCAGGATGGCGCTCAACTCCGAGCCGAAGTAAAGCGTGCCGTTTTGGATGGTGTAGTACATCGGCTTCTTGCCGAGGCGGTCACGACCCAGCAGCAGGCGTTTCTTTTTATTGTCCCAGAGCGCAAAGGCAAACATGCCGCGCAGGCGTTTGATGCAGTCCTCACTTTCGTCTTCATAGAAGTGGACGATGCACTCGGTGTCGGTCCTGGTGCTGAGGTGATGGCCGCGGCGTTCGAGTTCGGCGCGCATCCCGGGGTAGTTGTAGCACTCGCCATTGAAGACGATCCAGATGGACTCGTCTTCGTTGGCGATGGGCTGGTCGCCGCCGCTCACGTCGATGATGGCCAGGCGGCGCATGGCCAGGCCCACGCCCGCATCGGTGTGAAAGCCGTCGCTGTCGGGGCCGCGGTGCGCGATGGCCGCGTTCATCTTTTCGAGCAGGGCGCGCGAGGGAGTTTGATTATCGGAAGGGGAAAGGCCGCAGATGCCGCACATCAGGTTTGTCCATTATCTGGAGTCCAAAGTTTCCTGACTTTGGAAAATCAACGACAGAAAGCGTTGGACTCCGCTATATGACTTTCTCAAGATACTCGGAATACTGGCGGGCAACACTCTCCCATGAATATTCGCGTTCCACGCGCAGGCGGGAGGCATGGCCCATGCGTTCGCGTTTGTCCGCATCCACAAGCAGCACCCGCAAACAGTCGCGCAGCGAGTCTACATTCTCGGGGTCGGCCAGTAAACCTGTCTCGCCGTGAACGACCAGTTCCTCGCTGCCGGCAATGCGCGTGGCGACCACGGGCAGCCCACTGGACATGGCTTCGAGCACGGCGTTGGGCATGCCCTCGTGCCGCGAGGGGAAGAGGAACAGGTTGGCCTGATGATATTCATTCGCCAGTTCCTCCTGCGCCTGCCAGCCTACGAAGGTGATGCGGCCGGCGATGCCCAGCTCCTGCGCCAGCGTGCGGAGAGGCTCCATCTGCGGGCCGTCGCCGGCAATGTACCAATGCCAGTCCAACTCCTGGAGTTGGGCCAGGGCGCGCAGGCCCAGATCGAGTCCCTTTTGGTAGACGATACGTCCGGCCGAGAGCAGGCGCGGCGAGGCCCAGTCGCGCTGGCCCGCGTCGAAACGGGAGCCGTCCACGCCGTTGGGGATGATGGGGATGTCGACGCCGGCATCGAAGGCGCGCGCCAGGTTCCCCAATCCGTGGCTGTTGGCGATTACCCGCGCCGCGTCATGCCAGATCACACGCAGGAAGGGGCCGATCAATCTGTGGAAGACCTTGAAATCATAGGGGCGGAAGCCGGGCACATCCCCGCCACGCAGGGACACCACATAGGGAATGTGATGCAATTTTTTCAACAGCCAGGCAATCGCTCCCGAGGGCATCCCGAAGAAGGCCAGGATCACATCGGGCTTGAAGCGGCGCGCCAGGCCCAGGGCGTGCATGGAACCCGACAGGATGAAGGCCAGCTGCTCGAAGGCGCCCGAACGGTCCTGTTTGCGGCGCAGGGCGGGAATGCGGTGGACGGTCAGGCCGCCCTGGGTTTCCACCCGCGGCAGGCCCTCCAGGTGGGCGGTCAACACAGCGACCTCGTGCCCAAAGGCAACAAACCAGCGCGCGATATTCGCGCTGGCATTGCCCGCCCCGCCGCCGATGGGCGGGTATTCGCTGTTGATGACCAGGATGCGCATGGATTATCGGTCGAAGTTGAACGTCTCTCGGACGGTGTAGGTGGGTTTGGACTGCGACTCGTGATAGGTGCGCGCCAGCAGTTCGGCGATCAATCCCATCAGGATCGACTGGAAGCCCATGATGATGAACATGACCCCCACCAGCAGCAGGGGCGAGGTGGAGGCGGGAATGTTCCAGAAACGGCGGATGAACAGGTACAGCAGGTCAGCCAGGCCGAGGAACGCCAGCGCCATGCCCGCGCCGCCGAACAGGTAGATGGGCTTGCTGGAATAGCTGAGCAGGAATTTGACCGTGAACAGGTCGAGCACCACCTTGACCGTGCGTTCCAGTCCGTAGTTGGCCTTGCCGAACTTGCGCGGGTGGTGGCGGACGACCACTTCCGCGATGCGCGCCCCGACCGAGTGGGCGAAGACGGGGATGAAGCGGTGCATCTCGCCGTACAGGCGGAAGCCTGCCAGCGCTTCGCGGCGATAGGCCTTGAGCGTGCAGCCGTAATCGTGCAGGTGGACCCCTGTCGCCTGCGAGATCAGCCAGTTGGCGATGTGCGAGGGGAAGTTGCGCACCAGGGCATTGTCCTTGCGGTTCTTGCGCCAGCCGCTGACCAGATCGTAACCTTCATCGAGTTTGGCGAGCAGCATGGGGATGTCGGCGGGGTCGTTCTGCAGGTCGGCATCCAGCAGGACGATGGTTTCACCCGAGGCGTAGTCGATGCCCGCCGCGATGGCCGCCGTCTGCCCGAAGTTGCGGCGAAAGGCCACCACGCGCACGTGCTGCTTGTCCTGCGCGGCGTATTCGCGCAGCACGTCCTGGCTGCGATCGCGGCTGCCGTCGTTGACGAGAATCACCTCCCAGGACTTGTTCATTGGCGGCAGGATTTTGTAGATGGCCTCGAACAGGTGCGGCAGGTTTTTCTCTTCGTTATATACAGGGATAACCAGGGACAGATCCATTCATTTCCTTTGAAAGATGCGCAGGTCGCTGCCTTCGATGCAGGAGGTCTGGACCCTGAAACGAGGCAGTTCCACAAAAACAGACTCTGGCAGGTCGGGCTTCATTTTCGGATAGCGCCAGCCTTCGACGATGATGTAATCGGCTTCCTGCTTCCATTGATCGGCCAGGCTATCGTTCCAGAAACCATATTTTAGCAATTCTTGGGCATCCCCGCCAATCCGATATGCGTAGCCGTCATTGATCTGCGGCAAGTAGATCGCGATCTGGGGCGCATACAAAAGCGGCGCAACGGACAGCCCACCGTTCCAGTATACACGACTGCCCGGCGGAATGACCTCCGCCAGGTGGCGTCCCACCTGTTCGTTGGCGGCGATGGCATCCATGCCGTTGCAGTCGGGGCGCCCGGCGCTGCCGGCCAGGAGCGGGGAAAGCAACAGACCGGAGATGAAGAGGGAGACGGCCAGGAGATAACCGAAGTTGATCCGCGGGAATTTCCAACGGCGGATAAGGAAAGAGAAAAGCAGAAAGAGGGCGCCCAACAGCGCACCCGCCGCCGTGGAGACGAGCTTCTCGGCAGTGTTACGCCCGGGATTAAATTTATTGGAGATGACATCCCATAAGGTGGTGAAGCCAGGTTGGAGTTGTCCATCGCGCACACGCGGGACAGACAGGGCCAGCAATTCGTCGCCGACCTCTTCGACCGCCGAAAAGCCGATGCCCGTGAAAACCGCCAGCGCCAGCAGCGCCACCAGGGCCTGCCGCCAGGGATGCGCATTCCGTTCGAGCGCGCCCAGCGCAATCACCGCGAACAGGATGGCGACGTTGCTGAAGAAGGCCACGTAGGGCGTGAAGCAGAAGACACAATAGTCGTTGCTGATCGAAGCCCACGAGTGCATGAGCAGCAAACCCGCAAACAGCACAGCCAGAAAGACCGCCGCGCGAAAATGCGCATCGGAAGCCCAGGCGGCGCGCCGAGGCCACAGCAGCACACCCAACCCCAGGCCGGTCATGGCCGCGAAATGGAAACGCAGGCCCTGGAAGAAGGACAGGGCGCGCCCCAGCCAGTCGATATGCGGGTCCCAGCTGGCCACACCCCTGAGCGAGGGGGAATAGGCCGTGAACAGGGAGGCCAGTCTGGCCGGCATCCACGGCGTCCACAACTGCATGATATACGGCCAGTATAAAAGGTGGAAGACAACCAGCACCGCTGCGCCGGCCAGGCCCGCATACAGGGCGGGCTTCCACCCGTGCTGCCACCCAATGTACAACGCCAGCAGCGGCAGGGTGATGAGCATATTCTGCCGCACCATGATCACCGCTCCCGCCAGGGCGCCTGCCAGGATCAACTGCCATAGCGGGCGTTTCTCTCCCAGCGAGAGGGCCAGGATGATTGCCATGAAGAAGGCCACGCTGCTTTGCGTAACGCCCGCGCTGTAAATCTTGATGATGGATGGACTCAACGCCAGCGCCCAGACGGCCAGCGCCGCCTGCCACCCTCCGCCCAGGCGGCGGGCCGTTCCCCAAACGGCGGCCAGGTTGAGGATCCCGAAAAAGACCGCCAGGCCGCGCCCGGTCGCCAGTCCGGGTCCAAAAATCGCCTGGACGACCCCGGGGATGAGAAAGGCCAGCGGAGCCTTGTTGGTCTGTACGCCGAAGGTCTCGAAGGGGCGGTGTCCCTGTGTGATGAATAACAGCCCCTTGTACAGGTAGGCGCCCTCATCCAGGTCGGGGGTGGAACTGCGTGCAAAGACCGCCGCCTGCCAGGCGTACAAGACCAGCCCCACAATAGCCAAGAGGCCCGCCAGCCAGGCGGGCCACTTATGGATAAAGGAGGGTCGCGCGGGAATTGCAGTCATGGATCTGGCGCGCGGACTTTGGTCCGCACGAGCGCAGGCCTTGGCCTGCCCCTGGTGTGTGGGTTAGAGGCCCTGCCTGCGGACCCGTTCCATGTCCGCGTCGACCATCATCTCGACCAGGTCCTGGAAGCTGACAGAAGGTTCCCATTGCAGGATCGAACGCGCCTTCGAGGGGTCGGCCACCAGCAGGTCGACCTCGGCTGGGCGGTAATAACGCTCGTCCTGAACGACGAAATCCTTGTAGTCCAGGCCCGCGCGGCCAAAGGCGATCTCGCAGAATTCCCGCACCGAGTGGGTTTCGCCCATGCCAACCACGTAGCTGTCGGGCTGGGGCTGCTGTAACATACGGTACATGGCCTCGACGTAATCGCCTGCAAAGCCCCAGTCGCGGCGGGATTCCAGGTTGCCGAGATGCAGGTTCCTGGCCTGGCCGTGCTTGATGCGCGCCACGCCGTCGGTGATCTTGCGGGTCACGAACTCCAGGCCGCGGCGTGGACTTTCGTGGTTGAACAGGATGCCCGAGGCGGCAAACATATCGAAGGACTCGCGGTAATTGATCGTAATCCAATGCGCGTACACCTTGGCCACGCCGTACGGGCTGCGCGGGTAGAAGGGGGTGGATTCGCGCTGCGGCACTTCCATCACCTTGCCGAACATCTCGCTCGACGAGGCCTGGTAGAACTTGATCTTTGGGTTGACGAAGCGGATGGCCTCCAGCAGGCGGGTGACGCCCAGTGCGGTCACTTCGCCGGTCAATACGGCCTGACTCCACGAGACGGCCACAAAAGACTGGGCCGCCAGGTTATACACTTCGGACGGCTCATATTCTTCGAGCAGGGAGAGCAGGGAGCCCTGGTCGTGCAGGTCGCCCTGCACCACGGTGATGTCGTCCAGCAAATGTTGGATGCGCTCGAAATTCTGTGTGCTCGAACGGCGCACCAGGCCCACCACACGGTAGCCCTGTTTCAACAGAAACTCGGCCAGGTAGGAACCGTCCTGGCCGTTGATGCCCGTGATTAATGCAGTTTGCATGAAATCTCCTTCATTCAAAATTCAATCGCTGAATTATAAACTTAGCTCCGCGCCTGTCAAGCGCGGCGTCTGCGATCCTGCCACCAGCCCCCCACCCCAATCAAGGCCCATAGCCCCAGGATCATCAGCACCATGCTGCCAAAGTCCATCTGCCCGCCCCAGTGAAAGTAGCGGCTGGCGTACCATTGCGAAAAGACCGCCAGGAAGGCCGCTTCGCCCCACAGCAGACGCGGGAACCAGGGGTTGCGCGCCTGCCGCTGCCAGGCCCAGGCCTGTCCCGCCAGCAGGGCCTGCCACAGGAACAGGAAGGCGCGATAGCGGGGATTATCCCACTGGTCGCCGGCCCCGCGCAAGGCGGCGAACAGCACCCAGCCCCAGGAGACCGCCCACAGCCAGAGCCACACCTTGCGATCCCGCGCGGACCCTGGGCCGACTCCTGCCAAAGCCGCGAATAACAACGCTGGCAGCAACGCATACCAGCCCGCCGCCCGCAGGATGCCCACGATCCGCCAGGTGAGCGTGGTCGGTTCGACCAGCGCGGCCGGCAGGACCGGCTGGAAGACGCCATAGGCCATCATGAACGGCAACCGCAGCCAGGCGGGAATGGCGTCGAACAACTTCTGCACCCAGCCCGATCCGCTCTCGAACTGATGCAGGCCCCACTTGTTGACCTCACGCATGAACGAACCCAAAATGCCAACTGGCGTGCCGCCGGCCAGGTTCCCCTCGCGGTTGATGGCTGCCGAAAGCAGGAACAGTCCCGCCAGAAAAACAACGATCAGCGCCGCAACCGCCCACCACGGAACCCGCCCCCGCTCGCTGGAGAAGAACATCCAGCCTGCCAGGATGACCAGCGTCACCAACGCCATGGGCGGCGAGACCAGCAGCATGCCCAACAGGCCGAGGCCCAGCCAGGTCCAGGCGATCCCTGGCACCGCCCGCCGGGGCAGGTGTCGACTGCGTTCCCCATTCGGGTCGCTCCGCTCAGCGCGAAATTGCCAGGATACAAACCCCCATAGGACAAAGGCGCTGAAGGTCATCAGGTACGGCTCGCGCATGGCCGCCCCGCCCAGCAGCACGGACTCGGGGTACAGCGCAAAGATCCAGCCGGAGGCCAGGGCCACTTTTTCGCTCCACTGCATGGTCGCCGCCTTCCAAAGGAAGGGAATCCCCAATGCGGCAATGAAGGCCGAGAGCAGCACCAACAGCAGCGGACGCTGCACGTCGGGTGAGAGGTAGCGATAGACCAGTGCGCCGAAGGCCAGCAATCCGCCGTACTGGTCGTAGGCATACTTCTGGCTGAAGGCATTCACAATTCGGCGGTCCGAACTCGCCAACTCCCAGGACTGGTTGTCGCGCCGATGCGCATCGGTGAAGACGTAGCCGGCGTTGTCGTCCGGCTCGTCATATCCATCCACGGGCAAAGCGACATACAATCCCACACCGACCGCCAGCCGCAGGAGGAAGGCAATGGCAACCATCCAGGCCACACTCCGGGGGTTGAGCAGCCCCGAGTGTTTTTCGAGGGGCGTATCGAACCCCGACGTTGCCCAGCGCACTGCCGCCAGCAGCAACGAAAACGAAAGGAAAAAGAGGAAGGAAAAGGCCAGCCAGCCGATGACCCAATCCCCAGGCTGGAGAGCCGACATCCCCGCGCCCAAGGCGAGGGAAAGCGGCGCAATCCAGGGCAGGTCCTGCATGGTGAGGGTATGACTTTTCATAGGGCCAATTCTACCTTGACAAGTTTACAT
This sequence comes from Chloroflexota bacterium, assembly GCA_049324895.1. GTDB lineage: Bacteria > Chloroflexota > Anaerolineae > Anaerolineales > Villigracilaceae > JACPVF01. The sequence goes on along the minus strand of JBMOMS010000209.1, from coordinate 9,221 downwards.
TGAAATTGGAAGTCCGCCGGTTCTGCTTGCGGATGGCAGGCAAGGTTCGGAAGTGGAACCTCTGGCTTCACATCACAGCCAGTCCTGTTGCAGATGACAAGCCGCGCCAGAAAGTTCCCAGGATGGAGAATCAAAAAAGCCGCAGGCCTGCGCCCGCGGCTTTGTGTGCTCAGTACCCGGCTGGCAGCCGCCCCATCCAATCGTTGCCGAGGATGATCTCGATGTCGACCGTGGAAGCTTCATCCTTGAAGATGATCTGGTTGTTGCCCAGCCCGAACAGGGCCAGGATGTATTTGAGCGTGTACAGTTTTGGCCCGTAAATGACCACGCTCGTGCTTTGCACGTTCAAGCCGCCCGACACCTCGGTCACGTTCATGCCCTGGGAGATCAGCATGTTGGCCGTGCGCTGGCCGAGGTCGGCTTGCAGGGAACTGTTGACCACGCGCACGCGGGCCTCATCCTGCTGCATCAGAACCGTCGGGTCGCCGGCCGCCTTCGGGCTGGTCGGCCCGCCCGAGATGAAGATGTCGTCGCGCAGCACGCGGATCTTGTCGTGCATGGGCTTGAGCACGCTGGCGGCCTGCCCGTCGGGGAACACAGCGCTGGCCTGCGTGGTCATGGTTTCGTCGATGATGCCGTGCTTGATGCTCGTGATGGGAATATCGCGCATCAGCACGCCCAGTTTCATCAAGTCTTCGAAGGCCAGGTTGGTGCGCAGGCCCGCCGAGGCTTCGGCGTAGATCTCGGGCGCCCTGGCCAGCATGGTCGGGAAGTTGGCCGGGTTGAAGATTTGGGTGTACAGGGCATAGATTACCTGCTGCTGGCGGGCGGCGCGGTCCACATCGCCTTTTTCGGTGTAACGGTTGCGGGCGAAGGCCAGCACCTGGTAGCCATGCAGGGTCTGGCAGCCGGGCTTGAGCACCTCGGGTTTCTTGTCGCCGATGGGGTCGATGCGCAGCTTCTCGCGGATGCAGATGTACAGCCCGCCCATCGAGTCGATGGCTTCCTCGAAGGCGTGGAAATCGATGGAGCCATAGTAATGAACCGGCACGCCGATGAGTTGCTCCACGGTCCTCATCGCCAGCCCTGCGCCGCCGCCCGGCAGCTGGTTGCCTTCGCCGGTCGGGTAGGCGGTATTGATGCGGCTGAACCCGTAGCCGGGGATGTTGACCCACAGGTCGCGCGGAATGGACAACATGCCCGCGGTCTTGCTTTGCGGGTCGACGGTGAACAGGATCATCGTATCGGTGCGCGGCGGCCCATCGTTGGCGATGTAATCGCGATAGTCCAGGCCGATGAACAGGATGTTGATACGGCTGGCTCCATCCCAGGTGGGTAATTGCACCTCGGGCGGGGCGGGCACCGGTGTGGGCGGCGCGGCGACGGGCGTGCCCTGCTCGTTGACCACGGGGGTGCCGATTACGGCAGTGCCCGCGTTGGTGCAGGAGGCGGGGGAAATGCCCGGCAGCTGGGTAATCTCCCAACAACGGAAGATGCTGCGCGAGGCCGAAAAGGCCAGAGCCACCAACACCAGGGAGACCACCCAAAAGAGGATCGGCCCGATGCGGGGGCGGCGGACTTGCGGCAGTTTAATTTTTTTGAAAAGATCGAAGATTTTTTGCATAGGTTAATTGGGTTTCATGAAGACCAGATCGAGGCCGAGTTTTTCCAGGCCTTCGCGCGCCCAGTGTTGGATGATGGCCGAGTCGTCATCCAGGGCCTTCATCATGGCGGGGATGGCGCGATGATCCCTGACCTCGGACAATGCGCGCATCGCCAGGATACGCACCCCCTGCGAATCTCCGTTCAGGACCTCGAGCAGGGCCGGTGTGGACGCGGGTCCCAGCCGGCCCAGGGCGTTGGCCGCCAGTCCCGCCGTCATGGAGTCGGGGTCATGCAGGGCGCGCGCCAGGTGCGGGACGGCGATCTCGGTGGGCTGGGCGCCCAATCCCAGGGCAGCCGCCTGGCGCACCTCGGGAGCGGAATCCTCCAAAAACGGAAGCAGGTCCTCGTTCCGAATGCTGGGGAGTTCGGCCAGGGCGCGAACGATCCACCAGCGGCCATCCGCATCGGCGGAACGGGCCGCCGCTTGCAGGGCGGGCAGGGCCTGGGTGTCCAGGGCAATCAGCCCCGACACGGATTGTTCGGCGCGGGTCTCATCCCCGCCGAGCAGGTCCGCCAGCAGGCTGGGCAGGTCGCTCATTTGGCGGGAGGCGGAACGGGCAGGCTTTCCTCGGCGGTGCTGACCCACTTGTCGCCTTCATCGATTAACATCACGGGAATATCATCGACGATGGGGTATTTCCGCCCGCAGTCCTGGCAGATCAGCCAGGAGTCTTTATACAGTTTGAGCATGCCGTCCTTCTCGCGGACGCAATGGGGGCAGCGCAGGATTTCGAGCAATTCGGTACTGACCATGTTTTCTCCAATCGAGGCGAAATTGTACCATGAGGCAGGCGGACGGGTCTTCCTGCGTCAGTATATCGGGGGCGTGCAAAGCCCCTTGCGTTCAGCCATCTTTTCGGGGTCGGCAGTGCCCGGCCCATACTGGCAAATGGCCTGCCAGGGTTCATAATGGGTTTGGAAATTGTCCTGGAAGTAGATCGAGCCGTTCCGCCAGACCGTGCGGGTCACGTTGACATCTGCGCCCTGGGCCGGCCAATCGACCTGTTTCATCTGGTTCTTGTCGAGTTCGGCGTTCTCTTCGAAGAGCGGGGACGGGGCGGGCACCACGTTCTGCGGACCGGTGGTGTCCCAAGTGACGGAGCGCCCGTCGGAGGTGGAGTACAGCTTCCAGGTCAGGGTGCGGGCCTCCACGTTGACGTAGGTTTCCATCAACAGCCAGTAGGGCGAATCGTTGGTGAATTTGAAGTCGACCAGCGGGAAGTAGACCGTGGCATCCAGGCCGGCCAGGTTCGGGTCGATGCCGCCGTCGGCGGTCTTTTCGTAGTAGGAGACGCGGTAGGCGTGCGAGTAGCGTTCGTTGACCGGGAAGCCCGCAAAGAAGACCGCGCGGAACAGGGTGGTGCTCACCTGGCACACGCCGCCGCCCACGCCCTTGATGGTGCGCCCACCGTAGATGATGAGCGCCTCGGCGAAGCCGTTTTCGAGGCTCACGTCGCCGAGCACCTGGCCCATCGAGAAGACCTCGCCCGGCGCAACCATCACGCCGTGGAAACGTTCCGCGGCAGCCTGGATGTTCTGGATGCGTTCGGTGCTGGAGCCGTAAAAGTAGGAGGTGTATTCGCCGATATTCTGGGTGATGCCCAATTGCGCGGCGGTGGCCGTGTCGCTGACGGTGGGCAGGGCTTCCACGATTTTCAGGGGGATGGTGTGTTCCCCGCGCGCCAGGGCGTCATTGATCGCCAGGATGGATTGGTCGATGTCGAGGGCGCGGCCCACCTGCGAGGACTGCCAGGCCACCAGTTGCGCGCTGGGATCGTCGAAGTAGAAGCGCGCGTTTTTCGGGCTGCGGTCGACCGAGGGCTGGATGCCGGTCAACATCTCGCGCAGGGTGTTGGGGTTCAACCCCACCTGCAGGGTGGGCGTCCCGCCAATGTCCACGCGCTGAACGGCGAGCATGTTGGCCAGCACGGCCACCTCGTAGGTCCACGGCCCGGGGTCGCCAGGCTGGGCGTTTGGCACGACCAGGGTCATCGGCTGGCTGAGGATCTGGCGCGCGGCTTCCGCCTGGGCGCTCACATCGAGGATCGAGGGCTGCACCTGTTGGATGACCAGCGGCACTTCCCCGTCGCGGAAGGATTGCAGTTGTCCGCTCAGCAGCAGCAGGGTGGCATCCAGCATGAGGGTGCGGCCGGCCTGGCCGGGCGAAGCCACCACGTTGGCGCCTTCGAGATGCAGGCTGGCTTCGATCACCGGCTGGTCGATCTGGCCCGCCAGGGATTGCAGGTAGGTGTAGGCCAGGCGCTGGTCGAAGATGATGACGGGTGCCACGTCCCGCCCGCTGCCAAAGGCGCGGATCTGCCCCGAGAGGGCGCCGAACAGCCCGCCGCTGCGCCCAACCTCGAAGGCGGCGTGCGCGCTGGCCGTGGGATCGAAGACCATGCCAAGCTGCACCGGCGCAGCCACCCAAACCTGGTCTCCATCTCGGAAGACCACCTTGCCCGTAATCGGATAGGACAGCCGCTGGTTGAGCTTCACCGCCGCGTCCGAAGGGGACAGGCCCGAAAGTTCCACGCCGGCCACCGAGACGCCCGGGAAGATGCGCCCCGCGTACAGCAGTTGGAATCCGAGCGTCCAGGCCAGCGCCAGGCCCAGGAACAGGGCCAGCCCGCTGACGACGGCGGCAAAAAATTGTGGAAGGACGGAAGGCCTGCGGCGGGTGTAGCGAACGGTTGTGGTCATGGGTAGATTATACACACTCCTTGCGGGAATGCCTTAAAGACGGATGAAAGTGACGGGTGGTTCCAGTTAAGAGAATCCGTGCCAGCGGCGGATTTCCTCCACCCGCGCCGTGATTTCGGGTTCCCTGCGCGGGAAGGCGTCGCCCGCCTCGAACGCGGACCCGGGCTGGGTCAGCGCGCGAAAGACCGCTTCGGCGCCGTTGGCAACGTTGTGCGGATCGTAGCCGCCTTCGAGCACGAAAACCACCTTGCCGCCGCAGAATTCCCCCGCCAGTTCGGCCAGCCGCTTCGAGAGGTGGAAGAAACCCGCCGTGGAGAGTCCCAGCATGGTGAGGGGATCGTTCCAGTGCGCGTCGAAGCCGGCTGAGACGAACAACATCTGCGGGCGGAAGGCCTCGAACGCGGGGCGGATAATCTGTTCGGCAATCTGTGCAAAACATTCGTCGCCGGCAAAGGCGGGCAGTGGCACGTTGACGATGCGCCTTTTTGCGTGCGGCGCGTCGAGCGCCGTCCCCGTGCCCGGATAGATGCCCCACTGGTGCGTGGAGAGGTAGGCCGCGCGCTCATCGTCGAGGAAGGCGGCCTGGGTGCCGTTGCCGTGGTGCGCATCATAGTCCACCACCATCACGCGTTCGAGTCCGTCGGCCAGGGCCTGGCGCGCGGCGATGGCGATGTTGTTGAAAAGGCAGAATCCCATGGCGCGGCCCGGTTCGGCGTGATGTCCCGGCGGGCGGACGATGGCGAAGGCATTGCCGGCCTCGCCCGCCTGCACGGCGCGGGTGCAGGCCAGCGTTCCGCCCACAGCCAGCAGGGCATCGGCGTAGGAGGAGGGGGTCACAAAGGTCGGGGCGTAGTCGATGACGGCCGGGGCCTGGGTGCGGCACACCCCGTCGATGGCGGCGACCAGGCGCGGGTCATGCACCAGGGCGACCTGTTCGGGCGCAGCGGCTATTGCGGGGATCGCTTCCGCCGCAAACGACTCCAGCCGCGGGATCAACGCATCCAGGCGCGCAGGTCGTTCGGGATGGTCGGGATAAGCGTGGCCGGTCGAGGGGACGAGGGTGTAGAGCGTGGACATGCTTTGATTATATAGTACCCGCGGTATAAAGGACACCGCCGCCTTTCAACATGGGGGGGGCATGCTGACAAGACGGCGGGCTGACACCCAATACCAATAAAGGGAGGGCAGGTGTCGTCTTTGTTATACACCTTTGATGATGGGATTGGATTAAATTAAGATTAGAATTGTCCGAATTAGACCCGTACTTTGGTGGGGTGCTCAGCGGTCTTTCTTGTCGAACAGCCTCAACCATTCTTCGAGTTCTCGCTCGCTCATGGGTTTTTCCTTAACGGAGGGCGGCGGTCCCGTTCGCAGAGTCTCGATGACGGTGCGCGCAAACTCCTCGGAGGAGATGACTTTTGCGCCCTGGGCGTTGGCATCGTTTTGCACGCGATGATCCGAAGAGACCACGCTCCAGTTCTTCGCGGCCCGCCCGAGTTTCTTCAACCGCAGGCGAATGGCTTCATCGGCGATCTGCGGGCGGCGAACGAAATGCGCCGTGACCAGTCCGCTGCGGCGGGTCTCGGGAAAGCCGATGGGCGCATTATCGAAGTAGACCTCAACCTGCCCGCGGCGGGAGATGCGACAGAATTCGTTGAGCTGGTCCAGCAGGGCCAGCTCGTCGTCGAAGTCTGCGAGGCGCAACCCCATTTTGGGAATCAGGTTGTGGCCGTCGATCAGGTAGGGCATGGGGATCAGCGCGCCAGGTCGATGGCCTGGTCGCCGTAGGTGCCGTTCAGGCTGTAGCTGCTGTCGCTACGGACGTAAGTAAGGGTTCCCTCCTGGTCGCCCGCGACCTGCATCTCGAGGGTGAATACGCCCGTGCTGTAGTCGTAACTGCCCGTGCCGGTCATGACAAAGCCCGGCAGGAAGCTGCAATTTTCGAAGTGATAGGACTCGCCGCTCTCGACCGGCCCGAAGGAGAAGATTCCGCCGTGGCGGCAGCCGAAGGCTTCCTCATCATAGAAGTAGCTGTTGTAGTATTCGGGCGTGAAGGTCAGTTCATCGTCGATGGCGATCAGCAGTTCGAGCAAATCACTGTACGCGCCCACCTCCTGCGCCAGGATCGGGATGTAAGGGAAGATGACCGGGTCTTCCCATTGGCAGACGGTCTCGCGTTGGGCGGGCGGGTTGCCGTTGACCAGGAAGTCGGTCACCAGGTCGTCGGGGCAGGATTCGCCCCAGCCGTAGATCGAATGCACACCGCCTTCGACGTAGATGTGGTAGCCATCGGCCAGGTTCTGGTACACGGCCTGGCCTTCGTGGAAGGGGGTGGCCGGGTCGAGGGTGGCGTTCAGCACCAGGGTGGTGACGCCCTCGGCGCGCAGCGCGGGGATGGGCGTTACATCGGCGGGGTGGCTGGGCCACAGGGCGCAGGTCACGCCGGTGTAGACGAAGCCGTTCAGCCGCGGGAGCGTGCCGTTGGCGGATTGCCCGTCCTGGATGCTCTGGGCGATGCGCTCCTCGGGCGCGCCGCTGAAGTAGGCATTGTCGGTGCAATGCACGTTGTTGAACATGGTGTCAGAGAAGGTCGGGTCGCCCAGGTAGGCGCCCGTGGTGGGATCGAGCATGGCGTCCATGTCGAGCAGGCGCGCCAGGGGCACCAGGTCGCCGCGATTGGCCTGGGCCAGCGCGCGCAGGAACATCATGCGGTCGGTGCGACCGTACAACTGGTACATGCTGGTGTATTCCAGGGCATTGAAGGTGATGGTGCGATTGATGAACTGGCCGGTGGGCACGGGGAAGCTGATGCGCACCACATTTTCAGAGACGATTTTGGCCAGGTTGTCGTACGCGGCGATGGCATCCCCGCCCATGTCGGCGGCGCAGGCCGCATCTGCATTGCAGGCCTGGAGCGTGGCGAGCAGCACCTCCTCGAAGGCCTTCTCCTGCGAATGGGCGCTGACCTCGCCAGAAAGGGTCAGGTCGATGGTGCCATCCAGGATCATGCCCATCAGTCGGTCGGGATGGGCGGCGGCGTAGGTCTGGGCCACAGCGGTCCCGTAGCTGACGCCGTACAGCATGAACTGCTCGTCGCCGATGACCTGGCGGAAACTTTCCAAATCTTCCGCCACCTGGTTCGTGCCGTAGAAGGCCAGGCGGGTGGGATCGATGCCCATCTCGGCCACACACTCGTTCACGAAGGCGCGGTTTTCCTCGACCAGGGCCTGCTGCTCTTCGGGGGTGTCGAAGCCCTCCAGCCCGGCGGTATCGTCGCGGTTGAGCATGGCGAGGAAGTTTTTGGTATAGGCGGCAGGACAGGCCAGCTCACCCGACAGGCCGAGTCCGCGTTGGTCGAAGTAGACCATGTCGTAATGTTCGAGGATGGCGTCGTCGAACCAGGCGGTGGTGGCGGTGCTGACGCCTTCCCCGCCCGGGCCGCCGGGGTAGGCCTGCACGAACATGCCGTAGCGTTCGCCCCAGGCGGGCAGGACCGCGAAGACCACGTTCAACGTTTCGGTGTTGGCCGCGTCGAAGTGGTCGAGCGGGACCTGCACACTGACACAGGTGAAGTCGGGGCTTTCTTCGCAAGGCTGGCCCCCCAGGCCTTCCAGAACGGGGCGGATGTCGGACAGGGCCGGCAGGCTGTGTGCTGGTTCGGTCGGCGGGAGTGTGGCGGTGGGCGGCTGCGGGAATTCCTCGGTGACAGTGACAGGCAGGGCTGGGATGGCGCAGGCCAGCAGGGCCAGGCTCAAAGCCAGCAGGGCGGGCAGGATTCTTTTGGCGAACATGGGCGTCTCCTGTATGGGTCGAAGGGAAGGTTTGTCCTAGCAGGCTGTCGGAGAACCCAACCAATGCCGCTTTTTGACCGCGAAGCGCGCTAAGATCGTAAAGAAAACCTTTTAAACGTCACGTTCCTGGCGTCCTTCGCGGTTCAAATTAGCGTTTTGCGCCTTGAAACATCTCTCTCCGACAAACTGCTAGAATGACGATTTTGTCGTGATAACTTCAAACATCCGAACAAGCGGCTGAAGTCGCTACTACAAACCAGGATTGTACGCTTGAGATTTGGGCTTGGCAAGCGCAACTCGGACAAATCCCCCAAAGATCTGCCTGTTCAAAAGAGCAGGCCCAGGATGCCCGCAGCGAAGGACAGGATCCACGCCGTGAACTGCATTCCGACCAGGGCCACGATTACACCCAGAATCGCGCCGGCCAGAATATCGGACAGGTAATGCACGCCCATGGCAACCCGCGCCAGCGCCACCAGCGGCGCCCAAATCCACAGGACAAAGGCCAGCCAGGCGGGGCCGAGAATGGCGGCGATGGCAGCGATCAAAAAGGCGCGCGCGGCGTGTCCCGACGGGAAGGAGTGCGGGTCGGTGTTGCGGTAGATGCCGCCCCACTCGCCTTCGGGCCGCCGGCGGCGGACGATGAACTTGACGGCCAGCACGCAGACGGCCAGGATGGCGATGCCCGTGAATTCGAGCACCGCCCACTCCTTCCAAAACGACTGGGACACGGCAAACCACAGCAGGATGAGCGCCAGCCCCCAGAACCACGAGTCGCCGGAGTGCGCAAAGAAGATGGCAAACGAACGCAGCGTCCCGGGCTTTTCAGCCACCCGTATCCGTTCGGAGAGTCGGGCGTCGAGTTCGAGGATGGATTGGAAGGTCATGGGGTCTCCTATAAAAATGTGTCACTCGCTTGAGTGACACATTTTAATGCAGATTTTCGGTCGGCCTACCCGGCACTGCCCTTCTTCGGCTTGGACACACTCTTTTCCTTGGGAGTGGGCTTGGACTTGGGCGTCTTCGGCGCAGGCTTCTTCACCGACTTGACGCGGGCGGGCTTTT
>JBMOMS010000208.1:0-6664 GCA_049324895.1 Chloroflexota bacterium | reverse complement strand
ATACATGACAAAAAATTATCTGGTTACTAGCGGCGCTGGCTTTATTGGATCCAACTACGTTCATCGCCTGGTGGCGCGTGGAGAGAAGGTCACGGTCTTTGATAACCTCAGCCGCGGCGGCGCTCCGCGCAACCTGGAATGGCTGAGGCAGACCCACGGCGCGGATGCCTTCACCATGCTCACCGCCGACGTGCGCGATTCAGCCGCCATCGTGGAAGCCGCCAAAGAGGCGGACGTGATCGTCCACCTTGCGGGGCAGGTGGCCGTCACCACCTCGGTGCTTGATCCGCGCGAGGACTTCGAGATCAACGCCCTCGGCACGTTCAACGTGCTTGAAGCGGCGCGCGCCTCGGGGCGCAATCCCACCTTCATTTACGCCTCCACCAACAAAGTCTACGGCGGCATGGATGAGGTCGAGATCGTCGAGGACGCCACACGCTGGCACTACAAGGACCTGACCTACGGCGCCGCCGAAGACCAGCCGCTGGACTTCCACTCGCCCTACGGCTGCTCGAAGGGCACGGGCGACCAGTACGTGCGTGACTACTTCCGCATCTACGGCCTGCCAACGGTGGTCTTCCGCCAAAGCTGCATCTACGGTCCGCGCCAGTTCGGCGTGGAGGATCAGGGCTGGCTGGCGTGGATGATCATCGCCGCTGTGACGGGGCGCCAAATCACCATCTACGGCGACGGCAAACAGGTGCGCGACGTGCTGCACGTCGACGACCTGCTGGATGCCTACGACGCGGCCATCGCCAACATCGACATGGCGCAGGGACGGGTCTACAACATGGGCGGCGGCGTGGAAAACGTCCTGGCCGTGTGGAGCGAGTTCGGCCCGATGATCGAGCGCATGTTGGGCAAAACCATCGACGTGGCGCGCGGCGACTGGCGTCCCGGCGACCAAAGAGTCTTCTACGCCGATTACCGCAAGGCCCAGCGCGAACTGGGTTGGAAGCCGAAGGTCAGCCTGGAGGAAGGCATCGAGCGCCTGTTCAACTGGGTCAAGGAAAACAAGGAAATGTTCTGAAAGGTTGTTTCTTAAAGGGCTTTTGGGACACGGACAACACGGATTGCGCTGAGTTTCATGGAAAAACCTTAAAAAAAGACCTGTTCTTATCCGTGGAATCCGTGTACAAGATAAAACGCTTGGACTTAAGAAACACTTTCTAACCGTGAGGCGGCCCGCGAGGGTCGCCTTGTTTTCTACAATGCGGCGCAAGATGCCATCTTTCGCCGCATTATTTTCATGTACAATTCAGCCTTGCAGGTTATCCCGCAGGATTCTTTTGGATGGATATGTCCTTCCCATTCACCCGCCGTGACTTTCTCAAGTTGGCCAGCGCCCTGCCGCTGGGATATATTTCCGCCCGCATGGCCGGGTCGCTGAACGGTGAAAAGCAGAACGTGCTGGTGATCCTCTTCGACGCCTGGTCGGCGCGGCACATCTCCCTGTACGGCTACGGGCGCGGGACCACGCCCAACCTGGCGCGCCTGGCGGAGCGGGCCATTGTCTATCACAACCACCACGCGAGCGGAAATTTCACCACGCCGGGCACCGCCTCCCTGCTGACGGGCGCGCTGCCCTGGTCGCACCGCGCCTTCGAGCTCAACGCCATCACCGACGCATCCTTCACGCAGAAGAACCTCTTCCACGCCTTCCCCGGCCATCAGCGCATCGCCTACACCCACAACAGCGTGGCCGACTTCCTGCTCGAACAATTCAGCGCCGACATCGATGAGTGGATTCCGCGCCCCGAATACTTCCTGACCAATGACGCCTACGTCAGCGCCCTGTTCGGCGGCGACGAGGACATCGCCGCCGTCAGTTGGGTGCGCATCATCAAGAAGGCCGACCAGGGTTACGCCTATTCGTTGTTCCTCTCGCGCCTGTACGAATTGCTCCAGGGCCGCAGCCTCGATGAAGTGAAGGAACTTTTTCCGCGCGGCCTGCCTGCGGTCAACGGCGACAATTTCTTCATCCTCGAACAGGCCATCGACGCGCTGGAAGGGCGGGTGGGGCAGATCGCCCGTCCGTTCCTGGGATACTTCCACTTCCTGCCGCCGCATTATCCATACCGAACGCGGCGCGAGTTCAACAACTTCTTCAAGGGCGACGGATTCCAGGTCTCCGACAAGCCGCTGGATTTGTTCAGCGGAACAGACATGTCATCCGGTGCGGCGGCCTCCGTCACTGAATCCCTGTTGGATGACCGCCGCCACTACGATGAGTTTGTGCTGTACGTTGACCAGGAATTTGGCCGCTTCTTCGACCTGCTCGAAGCCTCGGGCATCCTCGACGACACCTGGCTGGTGCTGACCTCGGATCACGGCGAGATGTTCGAACGCGGCATCGGCGGCCACGCCACGCCCGTGCTGTACGAACCCGTCATCCACGTGCCGCTGATGATCTTCGAGCCGGGACGCCGGGAGCGGATGGACATCCACACCCCGACCAGCGCCGTCGACCTGTTGCCGACCCTGCTGCACGTCACGGGCCAGCCGCCCGCGCCGTGGACCGAAGGCCTGGTCCTGCCTCCGTTTGCCGACCCTCCCCCCGGGCGGAGTGTCTTCGCCCTCGAGGCGCGCAACACTCCCTTGCGCGGACCGCTCACCGAGGCCACCGTCGCGCACATCCGCGGCCATTACAAGCTGATGTACTTCTTCGGTTACCCCGAATTGAAGGGAACCGAACGCATCGAACTCTACGACCTCGAAGCCGACCCCGAGGAACTGCATGACCTCTCCGCCTCCCAGCCCGAGTTGACCCGTCAAATGCTGGACGAGTTAAAGGCCAAAATAACCGAGATCATGTAGAGCAAGTCTATAGACTTGCTCCGCGGAACTCCCGTCACGTATAGACACCCCAGCCCAAACCTGGTTGTATAATCGTCACAACCCAACCAAAGGACCGAACGACTTGACCCATTTTCTTGCCCAACGCTACTCCAAACAGGGACTGTGGTCCCTGTTTCTGATGTGCGCCTTCCCATTGCACGCCTGGACGCTGATCCTGGTCTTCCGCGACCTGGGCTGGATGGCCGAACGCACCAACTTCGGCGATGCCCTGGGCGTGGGGGCGTATGCCCTGCTCTTCGCCTTCATCGAAAGCCTGGTTCTCTTTATGGTGATGACCCTGCTTGGCTTTCTGGTTTCCACCGCCTGGGACGCAGGTCGGCGCATTGCCCTGCTCACGGTTCTGTACTGGATCACTGCGCTGTGGTCGATGCTCGCCCAGACGTACTTCCTGGCGAATCTCCAGGCGCCAGACTGGTTCCTGGCGTTCCTGATTCAGAACGGGCATCCCGTGCGCATCATGTACGCGCTGGCCTTCGTCGTGATCGCGCCGACGCTGGCGCTCCCGGCCTGGTTCATCCTGCGTTCGGAAAAGGCCGTAAAATCCATCAACGCCGTGATCGAGCGGCTGTCCCTGTTGAGCGCCTTTTACCTGTTCTTCGACCTGGTCGGGCTGGTCTTCGTGATCGTCCGCAACGTGTGGTAGCCTGAATATGAATTTCCGACTCAATCGCCGCGATTTTCTCAAACTGGCGGGCACCCTGCCGCTGGGATACGCCACCTCGCAGGCCGTGCGCTCCCTCGGCCTGCCGAACTTGATGCAGCAGGATGGACGCAGGAACGTGCTCGTCATTGTCTTCGACGCCTGGTCGGCCTACAACATATCGCTCCACGGCTACCAGCGCAAGACCACGCCCAACCTGGCGCGCCTGGCAGAGCGTGCCATCGTCTACCACAATCATTTCTCGGGCAGCAACTTCACCTCCTCGGGCACCGCCTCCCTGCTGACAGGCACCCTGCCGTGGACGCATCGCGCCCTGCGGGGCGGGGATGACGTGGCGCAGGATTTCGTCTCGCGCAGCATCTTCAGCGCCTTTCAGGATTACCATCGCATCGCCTACACCCATAACGGCTGGGCCAACACCCTGCTCGAACAATTCCAGGCAGATATCGACGAGCTGGTGCCGTGGAAGAGTCTCTTCCTGCGCTCCTACGACGGCTTCATCCATTCGCTCTTCAAGAACGATGACGATTCCGCCTCCGTGGCTTGGACGCGGAACATGAACGTCAAGCAGGACGGCTATTCCTACTCCCTGTTCCTCTCGCACCTGTACGGCGAGCTTCAGAAGAATCGCTATGCCGACCTCAAGCAGACCTTCCCGCGCGGCATTCCCTCCACGGGCGACGTGGGCAGCGAGTTCCTGCTCGAGTCGGCCATCGACTGGACGGGCAGCCGCCTGCCGCGCATCCCGCAGCCCTTCGTGGGGTACTTCCACTTCCTGCCGCCGCACGGCCCGTACAACGCGCCCATCGATACCATCGGCCATTTCGAAAGCGACAACCTCAGGCCGCTGGATAAACCCCAGGACCTGTTCACCGCGCGCGTCCCCTACAGCGCCCTGCTCAAGCGCCGCGCCGAATATGACGAGTTCATCCTGTACGTGGACCGTGAATTTGGCCGCCTGTTCGACCAGTTGGAATCGGCGGGCCTGCTGCAAAACACCGTCATCGCGCTGACCACCGATCATGGCGAGATGAACGAACGCGGCATCAGCGGCCACAGCACCAACGCGCTCTACCAGCCCGTCATCCGCGTGCCGCTGCTGATCTTCGACCCCGACCAGCCGACCCGTGTGGATGTCCATACCCCGACCAGCGCCGTCGACCTGCTGCCAACCCTGCTGCATCGGACGGACCAGCCCATCCCCGCCTGGACCGAGGGCGTGATCCTGCCCCCTTATGCGGAGCCAACCCCCGGGCGGAGCGTCTACGCGGTCAAGGCCTCCAAGAACGGACAGTTCGATCCGCTCGAACATGCGTCGGTGGCGCTCGTCAAGGACAATCACAAGTTGATCTACTACTTCGGCTACCAGGAGCGCGGCGTGGACGAACTCGTCCAGTTGTACGATATCCAGGCCGACCCCGAGGAGATGACCGACCTGTCCACTTCGCAGAAGAATGTCTCAACGCAAATGCTCGATGAGTTGAAGACCAAACTGGAAGAAGTGAACCAGCCGTATATCAAGTAAAATCAACGCATGTCCAATGAATTCATCTACTCCCGCAATGCCGTCTATGAAACCCTGCGAACCAATCGCAGGCAGATCTTTACCCTGCTGCTGGCCGAAGGGGCGCAGGACAAGGGCCGCTTCACGGAGATCGTGGCCCTGGCGCACCAGCGCAAAGTGAAGGTGGAAAAAGTCCCGCGCGCGCGGCTGGATAAGATTCACCAGAATCACCAGGGCATGGCGCTGGAGGTGGGCGGTTATCCGTACAGTGACGTGCTCGACATCCTCGAACTGGCGCGGCAAAAAAACGAATTGCCCTTCGTGCTGATCCTCGATTCGCTCAACGACCCGCAGAATTTCGGCACCCTGCTGCGCACCGCAGAGGCGGTCGGCGTGCATGGCATCGTCCTGCCGCTGGCGCATACGGTGGAGGTCACGCCCGCCGTGGTCAACGCCTCGTCGGGGGCGAGCGAGCATCTGCTCATCACGCGCTCCAATCTCTCGCAGGTCATCGACATTCTCAAGGATTCCGAGTTGTGGATCGTCGGCCTGGATCAGAACGGCGAAACCATCAGCGATAAGACGGGAAAACATCTGCGCGGCGCGCTCGGACTGGTGGTCGGCTCGGAGGGCGAGGGCATCCGTCCGCTTGTGCGCTCGAAATGCGACATCATCCTGAAACTCCCCATGCAGGGAAAAGTCGAATCGCTCAATGCCGCCGTGGCGGGGTCGGTGGCCTTGTATCTGGCGTATTTGAATCGCATGTAGGGGCGGGGTTCTCCCGCCCGAACCACGGAGATATTCATGCCTCAAGCAACCTATCATTTTCCGCGCGGATTTTTGTGGGGAAGCGCGACCGCGGCGCATCAGGTGGAAGGCAACAACACCAACAACCAATGGTGGAAGTGGGAACAGGAAGGCCACACCGACGGCACCTCGGGCCTGGCCGCCGACTGGTGGAGCGGACGCTGGCGCGAGGACTTCGACCGCGCCGCCGAGACGGGGCAAAACGCCCATCGTTTCTCGGTCGAGTGGAGCCGCATCCAGCCCACGTCCAATCAATGGGACGAGGAAGCCATCGAGAAATACCGCGCCATGCTGCGCGGACTGCGCGACCGTAACATGACCGCGTTGGTCAGCCTGCATCATTTTAGCGACCCGCTCTGGCTGACTGAAATGGGCGCCTGGGAAAACGCCGAGGTCGTGCCGCTGTTCGAGAAATTCGTGCGCAAGGTCGTGGATGCGCTCAAGGAATATGTCACGCTGTGGTGTACGATCAACGAGCCAAACGTCTACGCCCTGAGCGGCTATGTCACCGCGGCCTTCCCGCCCGGCGTGAACGATTTCAAGCGCGCGGTACAGGTGCAGGCCAACATGCTGCGTGCCCACGCCGCCGCGTATCGCGCCATTCACCAACTCCAGCCCGAGGCGCGGGTGGGCTATGCCCTGCACTTCCGCCCGATGGTTCCCAAAACGGGCTGGTCGCCGCTGGATCGCCTGATGCGCAACCTGCGCTATGAGGGCATCAACATGGCCTTCCCGTCGGGCATCGGCACGGGCGTGATGAAGTCGCCAGTGGGCAGCGTCGCCATCCCCGAGGCCAAAGGCACGCAGGATTATCTTGGCATCAACTACTACTC
>JBMOMS010000207.1:47238-48909 GCA_049324895.1 Chloroflexota bacterium | reverse complement strand
CGATGATGGTGACGTTGGCGCCGAGGCCGTGCGCCATCCGCGCGGCGTTATGACCCACGGTGCCGCCGCCCAGGACCACCACATTGCCCGGAGTGACGCCCGGAATGCCGCCCAGCAGGACGCCGCGTCCGCCGTTGGGGGCTTCCAGATACTACACAAGTGCCTGCGGCCCTGTGCAGGCAAAAAGCAAGAAAATCCTTACCACAGAGAACACAGAGTACACGGAGTTTTTTGAAAGGTTTTCTCAGTGATCTCTGCCTGCACCGTGCGCAGGCACGCGTGTGTTCTCCGTGGTTAAATCTCTTTCGGCTTGTCCGAGTTAGGGAGCAAAAAGTGCAATTTGTGACCGAGTGCGGTATATAATTGTCCGCAATGGCATCCATCACCCTTCCCACCCGGGCCGTCACACATCCCAACCTGCGCCCGCTCAACATCCTGCGCGACCTGCCCACCGTGGCCGACCTGATCGAGTTGTGCTTTGCCAGCACCATGGATCACGACGGCCAGCGCTATGTGCAGGATATGCGCCGCGCCGGGCGCGACGAGAGTTTCCTGAACTGGGCCACCAAGGTGGCCGAGAGCACCTCCCTGCCGCTGACGGGGTATATTTGGGAGGAGGAGCGCCGCATCGTCGGCAACGCCAGCCTGGTGCCCTTCCGCCACAACGGGCAGAAGTTGTACCTGATCGCCAATGTGGCCACCCACCCCGACTTCCGCCGCCGCGGCATCGCCCGCGCCCTGACCGAACGCGCCATCCGTCACGGCCTCGACCACAAGGCCGCCATCTGGCTGCACGTGCGCGACGACAACCCGGGCGCGGTGCAACTCTACCGGGACCTCGGCTTTCAGGAACGCGCCCGCCGCACCAGCTGGAAGGCGCAGATCGACCGCGCGCTCCCATTCCCGCAAACGGACATCGCTCTCAGCGGACGGGCCGGCCGCGACTGGCCGCAGCAACAGGAATGGCTGCGCCGCCAGTACCCCGACTCGCTGGCCTGGTACCACAGGTGGAGTTTTTCGTCCCTGCGGCCTGGCTTGTGGCAATGGCTGTATCTGATCTTTGTGGATGCCGACATCCATCAATGGTCGGCCCTGCACCGAGATCACTTCGAGGCGGCGGTGGCCGTCACCCCTTCCGGGCGGGAGCCAAACGCCCTGTGGCTGGCGGCAGGCCCAGGTTCCAGGCCCGAGGCGTTGACCAGCCTGCTGATGTATGCCCGCCGCAGCCTGGTCAGGCATCCGTACCTGACCCTTGACTATCCCGCAGGCGAGGCCGACGAGGCCATCCTTGCGGCGGGATTTTCCCTACAGCGCACGTTGATCTGGATGGAATACACGGGCGCAACTTCGCAGGCTTAAATTCGTATTTTGAATGAAAGGAGTTCGAATGACCAAATTCTTCCTGCGTTGGATTATCAATGCCGCGGCCTTGTATGCGGCCATTTTCCTGTTGGATGGGCGGGGTGTGACCTTCGAAGGCGACTGGCTCTCGATCATCTGGCTGGCGCTGATCTTCGGACTGGTCAATGCCTTCCTGCGCCCGCTGTTGAAGCTGTTGACCTGCCCGCTCATCATCCTGACCCTGGGCCTGTTCACGCTGTTGATCAACACCTTCATGTTCTGGTTGACGGGTCAGATCGGCCAGTGGTTCAACCTGGGCCTGTCGGTGGA
>JBMOMS010000207.1:45706-47138 GCA_049324895.1 Chloroflexota bacterium | reverse complement strand
TTCCGCAAGCAGAGCTTGCGGAGTCCGTTTATTTAAAGAATGGGGAAATGGCTGCGAGCAGGGTGTGGATGAAATTCCACTGATTGACCATCAGCAGGGCCACGAAAACCAGCAGGATGATTTGGAACCAGCGTTGTTTGCCGAAATCCGATAACGAGGCGGCGACAAAGAGCACGAGCGCGTAGGTCCAGTCGGCGGCGTAGAGGAAAGGCTCATAGCCGTAGGTCATGTGCAGGCCGAGGTTGAAGAGGATGACCAGCGGGAAGGCGGCCGTCAGGTCGAATTTGCGCGCGCGGAGCAGCTTCCACAGGAAGGCCAATCCCGCGGCGAGGAGCAGCAGGCCCCAGGCCAACACGAGCAGGGTCCCCAATCCATCGTAGGTGCTGTAACTGTAACTGCCCGGCGTAATCTTGAAGAAGTTGAAACGCGGGAAAATCCCGCCGACCTCTTCGGTGAGGATGTAGGGCTGCGGCGCGACCATGCTGTACAAAAGGATGGCGCGCGCCAGCAGCATGGCGCGGCCGGCCACCCGCCAGGATGGCGCGTCGATCAGCGGGATGGCGTAATCGGATTCCACGCCCGCGCCGGCGGGGTCGAAGAACATCAGCGCAGAGGGAAAGGCCGCGGCGTGCAGGACGGTCAGCGTGATGGACAGGGCCGAGGCCAGCAGCCCGAACATGAAAATGGACTTGAACTTCGGGCGCGCCACCGCATAGCCGAGGAAGGTCTGGATGAAATTGGTGATGGTGATGCCAAAGGTCAAGGTTCCAACCGCGACGAGGGCGAAGAGGTGAGTCCTTTCCTCCAGCAGCAGCAGGAAGAACAGCAACAGGACCGCCGCGGAGAAGATGTAGGATTCCACGAAGGCGCCGAAGACCAGGTGCGCCGTGCTCGCGCCCAGCAGGGAGGCCGTCAACAGGGCATACGTCTCGGATCCTGACCAGCGTTTGATGAAGAGATAGGCCAGCAGGACACACAATCCGCCCGTGAGCGGAACGAGCAGCAGCGTGGCCGCGTAGCGGTCGCCGTTGAGGGGCAGGGACAGCAGCCACGCAAGGGGACGAAAGATGAAGAACGCAAATGGATGCACGGCGCGCATCTCGATGTCCGTGCCGTCGGGGTTGGCCAGGCGTCCCATCCATGCGAAGTTGTCGATGGCCAGGAAGTTCTCGGTCTGGTCGAGGCCTGGGTGGTTGAAGGTGAAACTGAGCACGGTGTAGCCGAGGGTGAACATCCCGCCGAGAAGCAGGCCTGGCAGGTTTTCGCGCGCGAAGGTCCAGGCGCGGGTCGAACGCAGGCGGGCAGTCCAGCCGCGTTCGGAGAGGGTCTTCCACGTCCACGCCAGCCAGGTGGGGGAGAGCACGGTCAGCGCCAGGAAGTAAACGGAGGCTTCGGGTGAAAGCAGGAAGCGCGCATGGTCGAAGACGTTGGG
>JBMOMS010000207.1:23015-45606 GCA_049324895.1 Chloroflexota bacterium | reverse complement strand
AAGATGCTGACGAACCAGCGCATGGGAATCCTTTTTTATCCAATGGGGTGCAGGCTTTAGCCTGCACGGTGCGGACTGAAGTCCGCACTCCTTACAGGTAGGGCGCGACCGCGTCGAGCATGGCGCGCAGGAATGTCCAGTTGTTGACCATCAGCGCAGACAGGAAGACCAGCGCGGCGGCCTGGAACCATTTTTGAGCAGCGGCATCCCGAAAGGCCAGCGCGACGAAGAAGACCAGGGCGTAGGTCCAATCAGGCGAATAGAGCATCGGGTCATCGCCGTACGCCACGTGCATGGCAAAGTTGAACAGGATGCACAACAGCAGGCCGGCTTCCAGCGCGGCGCTGCGGGGCGAGCGGATGAACTTCCAGGCGAAGAGGCCGAAGGCGAGAATCAAAACAACGAACCAGGCGCGCGCCAACCAACTGCCGAAGCCCGCGTAGGAGGTGATCAGGTCGGGGCCGTATTTGGGCTTATAGGTCTTGAAGCACGGAAAATGGCAGCCCACTTCCTCGGTCAGGGCCAGCGGGCGTGGGGCGACCGTGCTGTACAGCGCGACCGTGCGTCCCATCACGTAGGCGCGTTCGTAGACCCGCTCGGGGGTGTTGACGTTGGCCGAGTAGCGATTCTCCGCGCGCAGGATGGCGAGGTCGTAGAAGGGTTGGCTGGTGGGGTAAATGGCCTGTTGCAGCCAGGCCAGCGGGAAGGCCAGGAGCAGCACGATCAGGCCATATTGGATGAGCCTGGGCAGTTTGAACTCTGTGAAAAGAAAGAGAAGCCCGGTCTGGATGAAGTTCGTGATGGTGATGCCGAAGGTCAGCAGGCCGATGGGAACCAGCGCGCGCAGCGGAGTCTCCTCTCGCTGCAAGGCCAGCAGGAAGGCGGTCAATGCGGCGGCGGAGAAGATATAGGTTTCGAGATAGGTGCTAAAGATGAGGTGCGCGGCGCTGACTCCCAGCAGGCAGGCAAACAGGGCCGCGTAGGTCGCGTTCGTCCAGCGGCGCACCAGACTCCACGCCAGGAAGACGCACAGCGCGCCCGCGCCCGCGTTGAGCAGCAGCGCGGCATAAAAATGATTCCCGTTGAGCAGCAGGCCCAGCAGCCAGGTCAACGGGCGGAAGATGAGGAACGCAAAGGGATGCACGGGCCGCATGTCGATCAACTGGTCGGCAGGGGCGGCGAAGCGATTCATCCAACTGGTGGGGTCGGCGTCGTAGAAGTTGTCATCGAAGTTTTGCGATGGGTCGCGCAGCACCAGACTGTAGGTCACGGCCAGGGAGAAGTACACGATGAAAAACGCCAGCGCCAGCAACAGCCCGGGCAGGTGGGCGCGCAGAAAACCGAAGAAGGGGCTGGAGAGGAAGCGTTCCTCGCGCGGGCCTGCCCAGGCCAGGGCGGCAAACATCCAGCCTGCCGAGAACAGCGTCAGCGCGGCAAACCAGGCCGAGGCAGGCGGCAAAAAGAAATGCACGTCATACCAGCGCGGGTACTGGTTCAACATTCCCAGCACTGCGGCGGAAAATCCAAACGCGGTCAGCACGATGGCGGCGGTCAGCCCATGTTCGCGCAGGCTGAACTTCGTTTCGCGCAACAAATAATAGACCAGGCTTATGCCGAGGGTCTGAACGAAAATGCCCCAGAGGGTCAGCCCCCAGCCGCCGTAAAAGTTCTTTAGAAAGCCCAATACAAAATACGTGACCAGACTGCCGAGCAGCCAGGCCGCGCCGAACTTTGGCAGGGATTTTTTTTGCAGAAGACTCAAGCGGCTGCCCCGTTTGTGTTCAAGCCGGGCAGCCCGCCGGCGGGGGCCGCCGCGCGCACGGCCCGCAGCACGGCCAGGCTCAGGGCCTCGGCGGCAAACGCCCCCACGGTGGTCGCGTCCACTTTATGGCCGCCCGTGGCCAGCGCGAAAATCGTGTCGCCGTCGAGCATGGTATGCGCAGGGCGGATGGTGCGCGCCAGGCCGTCGTGCGCCATCTGCGCCATCTTGTTGGCCTCGGCCTTGCCCAGATCGGCGTTGACGGCCACAACTGCCAGCACGGTATTGGACCTGGTCGCGAACCCCAGCACGCCGCGCCCGAGCGTGGATTTCATCATCTCCAGCGTATCGGCAAAATAGCCCGTCGCGCCGATGTGGAAGGGGCCAATCTCCGCCGAACGCAGGCCCGCCACGATCTGCCCGTTATTGGGATCGATGACATCGCCGAAGGCGTTGACCGCGACAATCGCCCCAACCACGATCCCGCCGCCGATGGGGATGCTGGCGCTGCCCAGCCCCGACTTCATGGCCTGCTTCGCCCCGAAGAGCTTGCCCACGCTCGCGCCTGTTCCCGCTCCCACGTTGCCCTCGGCCACCCGCCCCGTGGACGCGGACTCGCAGGCCCGATAGCCCATGGCCGCATCGGGGCGCACGTCGCCGCGGCCCAGGCCCAAATCGAACAGGATCGCCGCCGGGACGATGGGCACCAGCCCCGCGCCGGTGTTGAAGCCGATCCTGCGCTCTTCGAGGTAGCGCATCACGCCGCCGGCCGCATCCAGCCCATAGGCCGAGCCGCCCGCCAGCATCACCGCGTGGACTTTCTCCACCAGGTTGAGCGGGTTCAGCAGGTCGGTCTCGCGCGTGCCGGGCGCGCTGCCGCGCACATCCACGCCACCGACAGCTCCCTTGCGGCACAGGATGACCGTGCAGCCGGTCAAGGCTTCGGAATCTTGAGCGTGCCCGACCTCCAGGCCGGGCACGTCGGTAAGGGTGTCATTCGATTTCATGGCGTCTGCCCGTCACGCTGCAAGCGTGACTACTGATAGAGCTATTTGAGCAGTTTGGCCAGTTCGAGGAATTCCTGCCACTCTTCTTCGAAGAAGTGGACGGTGACGTTGTTCAACTCGATGTGATAGGTGGTCTCTCCATCGGGTTCTTCGGCCATCCAGGCCAGGAAGTTCTCGGTCTCGGCCAGGGTCTCGGTGCGGGGTTCGTCATTATTGGACATGGGATTCTCCTTGGATTGAGGGTTTGCAAAAACAGCCCAAAGGGGCTGGTTAGGCCTTGGGTTTACGGGGCAGGCGCAGGCCGCGCAAAAAACGGCGCAGCGAGGCGATGATGCGTCCGCCGGGCGGCGGGGGCGGCTGGCGCAGTTCCGCCTCGGGCCAGGGGTCGAGGTCGAGCATCTTGCGCATGGTGTAGGTCCAAAAGAGCGTCACCGTGGCGAGGATGGGCGCGGCTACAACCACGCCGAGCACGCCGAACAGGTTGGCGGCGATGATGGCCGCCACCAACACCGCGGCAGGGTGTACCTTGAGGGCGTCGGACATGATGCGCGGCGAGATGAGGTTGTCGAAGATCTGGTCGATGACCAGGGCCACGCCGATCACGAGCAGGGTGTAGTACAGCGGATCCATCCCGAAGAGCTTGTAGACCTGGAAATATGCCACCAGCGCCAGCACCAGCCAGTTCATGGCCGGCCCCACGTAGGGGACGAAGCGCGCCAGCCCGGCCAGCAGGGCCAGGCCCAGCGCGTAGCTCACACCCATGGAGCCAAGCACAATCGTGTATATGATGACCGTCATGATGAAGATGATGATCTGCCCGCGCAGGAAGGCGTTCCAGATGCGGCCCAGTTCGCGGCTCAGGCGCGCCACATCGTCGCCGTAGACGGGGATCTGCAAGTCGAGGATGCGCTCACGCAGGCCGCCGCTTTCGAGCAGGGTGAAATACGAAACCAGCAGCACGAAGAGAGTCCAACCCAGAAAGTTGGCCGCGCTGCCGGCCAGGGTTCCCAGCAGCGACCCGGTGCGGCTCAGCACCGGCTGGACCATTCCCAGCACCTGGCTGCTCAGGTCGTTCAGGTCGAGGTGGCTGAAGTCGAATTGGAAGGGACCAAAGGTGTATACCTTGCCCGAGACTTCAGCAATCAAGCCGGGCAGGCGCGTCAACCCATCCTGGGCGATGGTGACAACGCTCTGCACCTGCTGCACCAGGCTCACTCCGCTGGCGGTCAGCAGTCCGACCAGCAGCAGCAGGATCAGCAGGTAGATGATACTGACCGAGAGTCCCCACGAGAGGCGGATGCGCTGGAGCAGGGTGGCGATGGGTTGGATAAGATAGGCCAGCAGCAACGCCAGCGCCAGCGGGCTGAGGATGAACTGGAACTTTATCAACAAGGCGGCGATGATGGCGACGAAGGTCAACGCGATCACCAGTTTGGTGGTCGAACCCCACTTGGGAGAGTCGTGTTTGGGCGGGTCGATGGTCATGGACGTTTGCCTGTCTTGTTCGATTTCATTCAAGCCGGCTTGTAACGATTCGGCCTCGGGAAGGTTATCGCGGCTTTCGGGCCGGTTGCCGAGAAGAAAGATCGCCAGTCGTTTTGTGGGCGCAAACCAACCTGCGCAAGATTGGTTGAATGGATACTTTCATTTTACAATAAAGCCGGCATTTTTTGGAAAAATAAAAGCCCCCGCTTGAAACTGCGGGGGCGGGGCAGGCAGGGATCGCTAACAGCCGCCGAGGAATGGGAAGAAGGTACACCACAGGAAATTCGCATCGATGTACCAGAGGGACACCGCGCAAATGCATGCAAAGAACAACACGCCCACAAGGATGAAGATCGGGAGCAGGTTGGTCTTCCGGGGCGGCGCATACGAGGCGGGCACCTGTCCGGCGTAGTTCTGGGCGGGCGGGGGCGGGGCTACGGACACGGGAGCCGGGCTGGGCGCGGGCGATGGGCGCATCACGTTGTGCGGCGAAACGATGGTCGCTCCGGGATCGACCAGGACTGCATCGTACATCAGCACAATCTGTTCGCCGAGGGCAACCACATCCCCGGCTTTGAGGACATGCGGCCCCGTCAAACGCTGGCCGTTGACAAAGGTGCCGTTGGTCGAACCCAGGTCCTCGAGCACGTACTTGCCGCCCTGGAAGGTCAGGCGGGAGTGGCGGCGGGAGACCTCAGGGTCGTTGATGGCCACGCCGTTGGTCGAGTCGCGCCCAATTGTCAACTGGTCGCCTTCGAGGGGAAATACCGTCCCGGGGGTGGGGCCTGTGCGCATCACAAATTGAAAAGCCATTATTCCTCCAACAAAAGACCGGTTTTGGTGTAGTGTACAAGGTCCATGCCAAAAAGTCAACGTCTACTTTGGTCATGGACGTGGATTCCCGCCTCCGGGTTCCCAATGTCTTGCGAGCGGGCCAGCCGCTACCATCCGCCGCCCAGTTTTTTGCGCAGGGTGGCGTATCGGGAGGCCAGGTGGACCCAGGGCGGCGACCAGCGCGTGTGCGCCTGTCCGCGGCGGATGACCGCGCGCAATCCGTCCGCGTCCTCGAACGGGTCGAGGCGCAGGAACGAGCGTCCCAACTCGAACAGGGCGTGCGCGTCCGAGCCGACCGTGCCCGCCGTCTCGTGGGCCTGTGCAAAGGCTTGCGCCATGCGGTTGAAGACCGGCTGCATACAGCGCGAATTGAACACTTCGATGGCGTCCACCAGCGGCAGGATTTCCAACAATTGGGATTCCTCCCAGCCGTGCCGCTGCATGTCGAACGGATGCGACACGCTGATGAAGGCGCCCTGGTCGCGCAGGCGGCGGATGGTCTCCTGCGGCGTCAGTCGCGGGGGGATTTCCTCGCGCACGAAGGCCGCCAGGATCTCGCCCTGGGTGGTCAGGATTTCCTCGCCCACGATGATGCGCCCGGGGTCGAGGGCCTGCGCCGCCAGCGCCCCGGCAATCGAATTGTGGTCGGTCACCACGACGCGGTTCAGGCCCTTGCGCCGCGCCGCAGCCACCAGGTCGGCGGGACGGGTGAGGGAATCCTTCGAGGCAATGGTATGGCAGTGGAATTCAACGCAAAGGGTCATCAGGCTCCCGACGAGATTTAAGGGAAAGTGGCGCGCCCAGGCCGGGCGCCGTCTCATTGTATACCAACCCGGGCGCAAAATCTGGATGAGATTGCAAAAAAATCGGGATGGAGCCGGCTGCAAAGAAGGGTGATTGACGCGCCGCGAGATTTCATATAGGATTGAAGATGCAAGGTTATCAAGAGCATCCCAGCGCACAAGGATGCCGCCCACCAGGTTTCAGGCCTGCTGCGCCGTTTTTTTTTGCCTCATTGCTGCAGCGGATGACAGGAAGGTTGCATGACCCCGAAATCGAAACAGAAGGACCAGGCTCCGCCCGCCGGCGTGGAGTTGCAAGACCGCTACCTGCGCGAAGCCTTCGAAAACATGCGCGAAGGTTTCCAGGTGATTGGGCGTGACTGGCGTTACCTGTACGTCAACGAGGTCGCCGCCGGGCATGGGGAGAAACGGGTGGAGGACCTGCTTGGGCGCAGCATGACCGAAGCCTACCCGGGCATCGACCAGACCGCCATGTTCAAGACGCTGGAAAAGTGCATGGTGGAAAAATCCCCCGCCACGCTTGAAAGCGAATTCACCTACGCAGACGGCCACCGCCGCTGGTTCGAACTGCGCATCAGTCCCCTGCCAGATGGCCTGGGAATTCTCTCGCTCGATATTACTGATCGAAAGCGCGTCGAAGGGAAAGTACAACAGCTTACCCGCACTCTGACCGTGCTCAGCAATATCAACCAGTCCATTGTGCGCGTGCGCGACTTGCGTACCCTCTTCGACCAGGCCTGCCGCATTGCCGTGGAAGATGGGCAGTTCGCCCTGATCTGGATCGGCCTGTTGGACGAAACCGGCCAAAGGGTGCGCATTGCAGCCCAGGCCGGCGAATCCATGAACTACCTGCGGCAGGTCGAAGTGTCGCTGGAACACACGCAGGCGCAATGCCCCATCGAGAAAGCCTTGCGCACCGGACGCCACACCGTCTGCAACGTGATTGGCATTGACCAGGCTGACCTGCCTGCCTGCCAGCAAAGCGCCTGGGAGGCAGGCTTCCGCTCCTCAGCCTCCTTTCCGCTGTACGTCCGCCAGGAGATTCGCGGGTCGCTCAACCTGTACAGCCGCGACCCCGATTTCTTCGACCAGGAGGAAATCAAACTACTCAAGGAAATGTCGCTGGATATCGGTTTTGCCATCGAAGTGGCCGAAGACGACGCCGAACGCATCCGCAACGAAGAGGCCTATCATGAAAGCCAGGAGCAATTGCGCAAGAACGAATTGCGCCTGCGGCTCATCGCCGACAACATGACGGATGTGATCGGCCTGACCACCCCGGAAGGTGCCTTCGAATACGCCAGTCCCTCGGTCAAGACCGTACTGGGATACGACCCCGACGAACTGCGGGGAAGGAACCTGTTCGAATACATCCACCCCGAGGACCGCCTGCGCGTCATGCGCATGGCCCTGCGCGCCGTGCGCTCCTCCCAGGTCGGCCATGCGGAACTGCGATACCGCAGCGCGCGCGGGGAATATATCTGGCTCGATTCGACCGGCGCTCCCATCCACGACGCGGAGGGCAAGGTCAACGGTTTCGTCATCAGTTCACGCGACCTGACCCGCCGCAAGATGAGCGAGGATACCCTGCGCCAGCGGGTGAAGGAACTGGAGACTCTGCGCACCATCTCCATTGCCCTGCGCACCCCCCAATCCATCGAGGATGCCATGTCCAGGGTGCTGGAAGACAGCCTGTCCAGCCTGGATACCGATTCGGGGGAGGTTATGATGTACGACCCCGCCGCCGGCGAGCTGATCTCCATCGTGACGCGCGGCTGGCACACGCAATTATCGAACGTGCCCATCCCGCCCGGGCAGGGCATTGCCGGCACGGTATTCAACGAGGGACGCACGCGCGTGTCGGCGGACCTGTCCCGCGAGGAACTGGTACTCGACGCGATCCGCAAGTGGATTCCCGGGGGATATAGCGGTGTGGCCGTCCCCATCCGCGCCGGACAGGAGGTGGTTGGGGTGCTGCTGGCCTCCATGCGCCTGCCGCGCCAGGCCAGCCCCGAGCAAATTCACATGCTCGAAGCGGTCTGCGAGATCGGCGGCGCGGCCATTCAACGGCTGCGCTTGTACGCCGAGACCGTCCGCCGCCTGGACGACCTGCAGACCCTGCACGACGTGGAACTGGCGATTTCCTCCAGTTTCGACCTGCGTCCCACCCTGGATACGGTCGTCGGGCATGCCATCCACCAGGCGGGCGTGGATGCGGCCGACATCCTGCTCCTGCGCCCGAACCTGCAAATCCTGGAATTCGCCGCGGGACGGGGCTTCCATACCCGCCTGCCCATGAACGCCAGCGTGCGGGTGGGCGAAAGCTTCGCCGGGCGGGCGGTGCTCGAACGGCGCATGGTGCGCGTTATCAGCCTGGCCGAAGCGGCGAAGAATGTCCTCTTTGCCGAACTATGGAAGAGCGAGGGCTTTACCTCCTATCACTGCATCCCGCTGATTGCAAAGGGCGAGGTAAAAGGCGTCCTGGAGGTGTACAGCCGCGGCGCCCAGCCGCCCGGGTCCGAGTGGGTTTATTATCTCGACATGCTGGCCGGCCAGGCCGCCATCGCCATCGACAACAGCCAACTCTTCGAGAACCTGCAGCACGCCAACCTGGAGCTGGGTGTGGCCTACGAAAGCACCCTCGAAGGCTGGTCGCGCGCCCTCGACCTGCGCGACCAGGAGACCGAGGGCCACACCCAGCGCGTCACCGAGATGACCCTCGACCTGGCGAAACATTTCAAATTTAGCTCGGAGGAAATGCTGGCCATCCGCCGCGGCGCCATCCTGCACGACATCGGCAAGATGGGCGTGCCGGACGACATCCTGCTCAAGAAAGCCGGGTTGACTGCCGAGGAATGGGAGGTCATGCGCAGGCATCCGCAGTTTGCCTACGACATGCTCAAGCCCATCTACTACCTGCGCGACTCGCTCGACATTCCCTACTGCCACCACGAACGCTGGGACGGCACGGGCTATCCGCGCGGATTGTCCGGCGTGAGCATCCCTCTGACCGCGCGCATCTTCTCTGTGGTGGACGTGTTCGACGCCCTGACCCACGATCGTCCCTACCGAAAAGCCTGGCCAAAGGAACGGGCGCTCGCATACATCCACGAACAGAGCGGAAAATACTTCGACCCGCAGGTGGTTGCCGTGTTCCTGCACAAATTCGGAAAGGACGGATGAGCGCAAGCCGGCGCGCTGCATCGCGATCCCCGCGAAACCGCTTATTCCCCCGCATTTGCGCTGCGGATGGAAGCAGCTATTGCCTCAAACAGACCAGCCCCTTGAGATATGCCCCCTCTGGGAAATGCAAACTGACAGGGTGATCTGCGCCCTGCGCCAGGGTTTCCACGATCTGCGCCTCCACGCCCGCATCCAGCGCGGCCGAGGCGACGATTTTTTGGAACAGCCCCGCATCGATGCCGCCCGAGCAGGAGAACGTGACCAGCAGCCCGCCGGGCCGCAGCAGCTTGAAGGCCAGGCGGTTGATGTCCTTGTAGCCGCGCGCGGCCTTCTCGGCCTGGGCCGCCGTGGGCGCAAACTTGGGCGGATCGAGCACGACCAGATCGAAGGAGCGCCGCGCATCGCGGAATTTTCTCAGCACCTGGAAGACATCCCCCTCCACCCATTCCTGGACCTCGGCCTGGATTCCGTTTAACGAGACGTTTTCGCGCGCCAGGGCCAGCGCCTCGCCCGAAGCGTCCACCGAGGTGACGGATTTTGCCCCGCCCGCCCAGGCATTGAGCGTGAATCCGCCTGTGTAGCAGAAGCAGTCCAGCACATCGCGGCCCTGCGCCAGCTCGCGCACACGCTGACGGTTGTGCCGCTGGTCGAGGTAGAAGCCGGTCTTGTGGCCGCTTTGCAGGTTGACGTTGAATTGCAGGCCGTGTTCGTGAATGGGAAAGTGGACGGAGGAAAGCGAGCCGCGCAATGGGCCGACGATGGAGGGCAGGCCTTCGAGTTCGCGCACATCGGCGTCGGAGCGTTCGTAGATGACCTTCAGTCCCGTCTCTTCGAGCAGCAGGCCGGCCAGGGTCTCCTTCCAAAATTCGGAGCCAGCCGTGAGTGATTGCATCACCAGCACGTCGCCATAGCGGTCGACCACCAGGCCGGGGATGCCGTCCGATTCCGCGTGGATCAGGCGAAGCGCATTGGTTGAACGTTCAACGTTTAACGTTAAACGTTGCGCGATGGCAATACGGATTCTTTGGCGAAAGAAATCTTCGTCGACCGGTTTGTCATCGAACGTCCACACCCGCGCGCGAATCTGCGACGAGGGCGAGTAGGCCGCCCGGGCCAGGAATTCCCGCTTAAACGAGAGCAGGTCAACGGTCCCGCCGGGGGCGGCTGAAGGTGCATCCACGCTGTGGATCGCGCCCGAGAAGACCCACGGGTGGCGGCGCAGCAGGGATTTCTCGCGTCCCTCTTTGAGAATGATCGGCATCAGTTTTGTCCTTCCTCGACAAATGGGCGGAAGCGTTCCATCCACCTGTCGGGCGCAGTCAGGGCCTCGAATCCGTATTGGCGGTACAGGCCGTGAGCGTCGGCGGTGGCCAGCGTCCAGCGCCGCAGGCCCTGCAGGTCGGGATGCTCCATGATGGTTTGCATCAACCACTTGCCCAGGCCCTGCCCGCGATACTCCTCGTGAATGAAGACATCGCACAGGTAGGCGAAGATGGCGTAATCGCTGACCACCCGCGCCAGGCCGACCTGCCGCGCGCCATCGTACACGCCGAAGACCAGCGAGTTTTGCAGGGCGCGTTCGGTGCGTTCGCGCGGACGGCCCGCGGCCCAGTAGGCGCGGCTGAGCATGTCGACGATGGCCTCCACATCCAGGCGGGCGGGGTCGGTGGAGATGAGAAAGTTGTCGCGGCGGACTTCATAATTTTTGTTCATAGCGGGAGTGTATCACAAGTGGTATCATGACGAACCTTGCGAGCGATGGTAGCGCAATTTGCCAAATCGCGCCACACGAGCGGTTGTAACGAAAGGACTTCATGTTCAAACCAATTCGATGGAAACAATTTCCACGGGACTTCCTGGTCATCCAGGTCGGCTTTTCCCTGTTCGGCCTGGCGATTGCCTTGATGATTCGCGCCAGCCTGGGGACGAGCGCCTGGGCTGTGCTGGAAGTGGCCCTGTCGAACCTGCTGCACATCACCGTCGGGACGATGACCGTGTTGATGGGGTTCATCGTACTTTCGGGTGCGCTGATCCTGCGCGAGAAGCTGGGCTGGGGCACGCTGGCGAACATCCTGTCCATCGGGCCGTGGGAGGATTTCTGGCTGGCGCGCATTCCCACCGTGAGCGACAACCTGCCGCTGCAAATCGGGATGCTGATGGCGGCCATCTTCCTGATGGGCCTGGCCAGCGCCCTCTACATCGGCGTGGACGCGGGCGCGGGTCCGCGCGACAGCCTGATGCTGGCCATCAAGCGCACCACGGGTGTCAGCATCCGCGTGGCGCGCGGCATCATCGAGGTGACCGTGGTTGCCATCGGCTGGCTGCTGGGCGGGCCGGTTGGAATCGGCACGCTGGTCTACGCCCTGCTGGTCGGGCCGTCGGTGCAGTTGGGATTCAAGATATTCAAAGTCCAGCCGCACAAACCGTTGGATGTGGTGGTGCAGGCGGAGATCGAGGGTGGGGCGGAGTAAAGAGAGAAGAGAGAAGAGAGAAGAGAGAAGAGAGTAGTGTGTAGAGAGAAGAGAGTAGTAACTGGTAATTGGTGAATGGCATGAAGCAACCTGATGTGCAGGAATTCACCCTTTCGAAGCGCTTATTGTGGGCGGGGGTGGTGGGTTTGATTCAGGCGATCTATTTCCCCGCCAGCCAGGCCACCAGCGGCGGCATCGCGCCCAAACTGCCCATTGACGTGTTTCCCGTCCTCCCTGTGTGGGTGGTTCCGTATTACCTGATCTATGCGGTGTGGGCCTTTGGCGCGTATTGGGCGCTCTTCAAACTGGATGCGCGTTCCTTCCGCGCGTTGACCGTGGCCGCCCTGTTCACCGTCTCGGTGGGTGCGCTGACCTTTGTGTTCTTTCCCACCTACATCGAACTACCCGTCATCGTTGGGGATGACCTCTTCGCCGTTATGCTGCGCTCGGTCCAGGTGGCGGGCGGGGCCTATGCGGCGCTGCCCAGCGCGCACAACTACATCACCATGCTGATGGCGGCCTTCGCCATGCGTCTGTATCCGCGACAATGCCTCCTGTGGATTGCGGTGGTCGTGATCGTGGCGCTGTCCACACTGTTCACGGGCCAGCACTACATCCTGGACGTGGTTACGGGGCTGGCCCTGGGCTGGGTCGGTTATAAGATAGGGTGGATATTTACTTCCACGTCATTGCGAAGGCAGGGGGGCGAGTAGCCGCGCTCTCGCTTTTTGCGGCGTACACTTGCACCGAATGCAAGTGCGGTGCCGAAACCCAGCCCGAAGCAAGCTCCTGTTTAATAGTAGACCTCTAGCAGGCTGTTGGAGAACCCAATCAATGCCGCTTTTTGACCGCGAAGCGCGCTAAGATCGCAAAGAAAACTTTTTAAACTTCGCGTTCTTGGCGTCCTTCGCGGTTCAAATTATCGTTTTGCGCCTTGAAACATCTCTCTCCGACAAACTGCTAGGCCAGGCTGTCGGGGAACCCAACCAATGCCACTTTTTGACCGCGAAGCGCGCTAAGATCGCAAAGAAAACCTTTTAAACTTCGCGTTCTTGGCGTCCTTCGCGGTTCAAATTAGCGTTTTGCGCCTTGAAACATCCCTCTCCGACAAACTGCTAGTGGCGCAAGTCTATAGACTTGCGCCACGGTACTTGCACACGGTTTGCATATGAGCCAAAATCTTTTAAATCACAGAAGCACGGACGCGTGCCCGATAGGGTAGAAAAACAA
Source organism: Chloroflexota bacterium (assembly GCA_049324895.1). Taxonomy (GTDB): domain Bacteria; phylum Chloroflexota; class Anaerolineae; order Anaerolineales; family Villigracilaceae; genus JACPVF01. The sequence goes on along the minus strand of JBMOMS010000207.1, from coordinate 32,834 downwards.
TTCAAACTCTGTGTCTCCGTGGTTTGGCGCTCCGGGACTTTTGCAAGAGGCCTATCGTTGCAAGATTGCGAAGCAGTCAAAGCGCCCCCTGATTTTATACGATACCCACGATCACAAATTGCATTTTCTAGAGAGTGGAAGATGCAATTTTCAATCGTGGGTATTATTCTAACCAAAAGCGTCGTTCAGCCAGTCGAGGAACCCCTTCTCCTGCGGCTTGACGGTGGTGCCAAGCGACTCGGCCAGTTTTTCGAACAACTCGCGCTGTTCCTTCGTGAGTTTGGTCGGCACGGCCACGTTGACGATCACCAACTGGTCGCCGCGTCCACTGCGGCGCAGGTGCGGCACGCCCTTGCCGCGCAGATGAAAGATCCTGCCGGGCTGGGTGCCTGCGGGAATCTTCAACCTCTCGTCGCCGTCCAGGGTCGGCACATCCACGTCCGCGCCGAGGGTGGCCTGGGCCACATTGATGTCAAGGTTGAGCAGGATATCGTTCTCGCGGCGCTTGAAGAACTTGTGCGGCTGGACGTCCAGCACCAGGAACAGGCTGCCGCTCGGCCCGCCGTTGGCGCCCGGGCTGCCCTCGCCCGCCAGGCGGATCTGCGTGCCCCCATCCACGCCCGCGGGAATCTGCACCTTCTTCCTGATGGCCTTGCGTTCCAGTCCCGCGCCGCGGCAGGTATGGCACGGAGTCGCAATCGTTTCGCCGCGCCCGTTGCAGGCGGGACAGGTGGCCGTCTGCACCATTTGTCCGAGGAAGGTCTGGCGGACCTGGCGCACCTCGCCCTGGCCGTGACAGGTGGAGCATTTGACGGGACTGGTGCCTGGTTCCGCGCCCGAGCCGTTACAGGTCGAGCAGGTTTCCTCGCGCTCGAACTGTATCTCCTTCTCGACGCCGAAGACGGCCTCCTCGAACGCCAGCGTGACCTGCATCTGCAAGTCGCGTCCGCGGCGTGGACTGTGGCGCGAACGCCGCCCGCCTCCGCCGAATCCGAACTGACCGAAGAGTTCCTCGAAGATATCACTCATGTCGGCGGTGTAATCGCGGGAACCGCCGCCCATGTTGCCGAGGCCTTCCTTGCCGAATCGGTCGTAGCGCGCGCGCTTCTCCTTGTCGGACAGCACGCCGTAGGCCTCGTTGATCTCTTTGAATTTCTCCTCGGCGTCGGGTTCCTTGTTCACGTCGGGATGATACTGGCGCGCCAGTTTACGGAACGCCGATTTGATCTCGTCGTCCGACGCGCTTTTGCCCACACCCAGGATGTCGTAATAATCGCGGTTGCTCATGTGTTACGAACGTTGAACGTTGAACGTTTAACGTTACTCCCTTACTTCACCATCGACCACGTCCGGCCCGGCGCTGCTGGGGCCTGACTCGGGGGGCATCGCCGCGCCAATCTTCTGGATCGCAAAGTTGAGCGTCTCGGTGGCGGACTTGATCGCCTCCAGGTCGCTGCCCTGCAGGGCGGTGCGCACGTCTGCAATTCGCGCTTCGAGTTCGCTGCGCAGTTCGGATGGAATCTTGTCACCATAATCGCGGACGGCCTTCTCGGCGGCGTAAGCGCTGTTGTCTGCCGTGTTGCGCACTTCGATGTTCTCCTTGCGCTTGCGGTCTTCGTCTGCATGGGCTTCCGCGTCCTTGCGCATCTGCTCGACCTCGCTCTCGCTCAAGCCCGAGGAGGCGGTGATGGTGATGTGCTGGCTGCGGCCCGTGGCCTTGTCCTTGGCTGTGACCTTGAGGATGCCGTTGGCGTCGATGTCGAAGGTCACTTCCACTTGCGGCATGCCGCGCGGCGCGGGCGGGATGCCATCCAGAATGAACTTGCCCAGCGACTTGTTGTCCAGCGCCATCGGGCGTTCGCCTTGCAGCACGTGGATCTCGACCTGGGTCTGGTTGTCGCTGGCCGTGGAGAAGACCTGGCTGCGGCGGGTGGGGATGGTGGTGTTGCGTTCGATCTGCGAGGTGGCCACCCCGCCCAGGGTCTCGATGGAGAGCGTCAGCGGCGTGACGTCGAGCAGCAGGATGTCCTTGACTTCGCCGCCCAGCACGCCGCCCTGAATGGCCGCGCCGATGGCGACCACTTCGTCGGGGTTGACGCCTTTGTGCGGTTCCTTGCCGAAGAAGGCGCGCACGCGGTCCTGCACGGCGGGCATGCGCGTCATGCCCCCGACCATCACGATTTCGTTGATCTCACCAGCCGTCAGCCCGGAGTCGGACAGGGCCTGTTTAACGGGAGCAATCGTTCGGTCCACCAGGTCGGCGGTGATCTGCTCCAGCTTGGCGCGGGTCATGGTCATGACCAGGTGCTTGGGTCCGTTGGAATCCGCCGTCAGGTAGGGCAGGTTGATCTCGGTCTGCATCATGGTCGAGAGTTCGATCTTGGCCTTCTCGGAGGCTTCCTTCAGGCGCTGGAGCGCGGCGCGGTCGTTGTGCAGGTCGATGCCGTTGTCCTTGCGGAATTGTTCGATCAGGTAATCCATGATGCGCAGGTCGAAGTCATCGCCGCCCAGGAAGGTGTCGCCGCTGGTGGCGCGCACCTGGAAGACGCCGTCGCCCACTTCGAGGATCGAGATGTCGAAGGTGCCGCCGCCCAGGTCGTACACGGCGATGATCTCATTCTTCTTTTTGTCGAGGCCGTAGGCCAGCGAAGAGGCGGTCGGCTCGTTGATGATGCGCAGCACTTCGAGGCCCGCGATCTTGCCCGCGTCCTTGGTGGCGTTGCGCTGGGCGTCGTTGAAATAGGCCGGCACAGTGATGACCGCCTGCGTGACCGGCTCGCCCAGGTAGGCCTCGGCATCGGCCTTGATCTTGGCCAGGATCATGGCCGAGACCTCGGGCGGGGAATACTCCTTCTCGTCCAGCATGACGCGCACGTCGCCGTTGGGCGCGCCGTCCACGATGTACGGGACACGCTTGCGGGTGCGTTCGACCTCGGGGTCGTCGGCCTTGCGGCCCATGAAGCGCTTCACCGAAAAGATGGTGTTCTGCGAATTGGTGATGGCCTGGTTGCGGGCAATGCGCCCGACCAGGCGTTCGTGATTCTTGTTGACCGCCACCACCGACGGGACCAGGCGTTCGCCTTCGGCGGAGGGGATCACGATGGGTTCGCCGCCCTGCATGACGGCTGCCACAGAGTTGGTCGTGCCCAGATCGATGCCAATGATTTTTGCCATGAGTTCTCCTAGAAAAGGTCGAAGGTCAAAGGTCGAAAGTCATGGACCTTCGACCCCGGAGCTTCGACGGAATTATTGAGCCACCCTCACCAGGGCAGGTCGAATGACACGTTCGCCGAGCATGTAGCCGTTTTGCAGCACTGCGATGACGTAGCCGCTTTCCACTTCCCCGTTCGGCTCGTGCGAGATGGCCTCGTGGAAGTTGGGGTCGAAGGGTTTGCCTTCGGCCTCGATGCGCGTCACGCCGTCCTTTTCGAGCGCAGCCTGGAACTTGCGCACGATCAACTCGATGCCGTCGGCCCAGGCGTCGCCGGGGACGCGGTTGGTCAGCGCGCGCTCAAGGTCATCCAGGACGGGCAGCACCTTCTTGAGGATGTCGCCCTTCATGGTGAAGAAGGTCAGTTCGTTGTCACGGACCACGCGGTTCTTGTAGTTGACGAACTCCGCCTGGGAGCGCAGCCAGCCATCCTTGTATTCGGCGGCTTTGGCCTCGGCTTCTTCGACGCGTTTGGTCAACGCCTCGATCTCCGCCGCCCGGGCCTGATCTTCACCCGAAGGCGCTGTTTCCACCCGGGCTTCCTTGACTTCCTCTTCGTGTTTGTGCTTCTTCTTGTCGGTCATGCCTTCACTCTCGAAATATGATGTTGATCGTTTTCATTCGCCCGCAATCGAGTCGTTCACCAGATCGCTCAACAAGCCGGCCACAAAGCGCACGGTGGGAATGGTGCGCGCATAGGACATGCGCATCGGCCCCAGCACGCCCAGCGTGCCCGTCACCATGCCCGGCACGCCGTAGCGCGAAATGATCATCGAGCACTGGCGCAGTTCCTCCCAACCGTCCTGGCTGCCGATCAGCACCTGCAAGCCGCCGACCGTGTTGTTGGTGGAGACGCGCGCCAGCAGGTCTTGCAGCGTGGAGCGTTCCTCGAAGAGACGCAGCGCGCGGCGGGCGTCGTCCGACTCGGCGAATTCGGGTTCGGCCAGCAGGTTGGTCTGGCCGTCGGTGTAGATCTGGCCCGAGACGCGCTCGGTGGCGCGGCGCATGTCCGCCGTAATCAGGGTCAGGATGTCCTGTTCGAGCGCATCGGAGCGGGTCGACATGGCGGCCAGTTCGTCGAGGCTGCGCCCGTTCAGGGCCGGGTTGAGGCGGGCGGCGGTCTGGCTGAGGCGTTCCTGGCCGACGGGTTCGGCCAGGGTCAGGATCTGCTGGTTGACCTCGCCGCCGGTCATGACCAGCACCATCAGCACCTGGCGGCCCTGGGTGGAGATCAATTCGACGTGTTTGAAGCGCGCCTGCTCGGGCCGCGGGGCGGTCACCACCGAGACGGCCTGGGACTGGTGCGCCAGCACCGAAGCGGCCAGCGTCATCCACTGTTCCACATCGGGGCGGGATTGGTAGAACTGGTGCGAAATGGTCTGCTGCACCGACTGGGGCAGTTCGGCCTGGTTGACCATCTGCCCGACGAAGAAGTGGTAGCCGTCTTCGGTGGGCACGCGTCCCGCCGAGGTGTGCGGCTGGCGCAGGTAGCCCATTTCGGTCAGGGCCGACATCTCATTGCGCACGGTGGCCGACGACAAGTCAAGATGGTAGCGCTCGACGAGGTGCTTCGAGCCTACGGGCTGGGCCGTGTCGATGTAATCACGGATCACCAACAGGAGCAGGGATTTCTGGCGGTCGGTCAGGTCGCGCATGAGGTCAGCCGCAGTAGGGCCTATCCGAATATTCCCGGAGCGCAGATTTCAGTCCGCAAGGCGAAAGCCCGCCTCCGATTTTTTGGATAAACTCTTGGCACTCTATCGTTGAGAGTGCTAAAAAGCGTATCTAGAATGATAACATGCGAAAAAATGAGCGTCAATAAGAAGAGTGTAAGAAAATGCCCCCAGCGCCGCTATGCGGATAAAAAAGGCTTCCGATGCATCCATCGGAAGCCTTTTTGTCGCTGGTCGCGGATCAATGATCGTCTTTGTATTTCTGTTCGCCCGCGTCGACCGGCACCGACAGTCGATTTTCCTGGGGAGGGAGTGTGCAGGTGGCGTACAAGGTGTAGGCGCAGGGCATGTTGAAAGCCTTGTTGAAGTCGATTACCACCTGGCCGTTTTCGGGTTTGCCGGTCAGCATGTAGCGTCCGCCCGGGTAGGTGGTTTTGGCGTTGGAGGCATCCCTGAAGGCGACGAAGAGGCCGTCCCCTGCGTCTTCCACATCCAGACGGTGTTCCTTTCCGCCCAACTGAAAGGTGACGAAACCGATCATCTTGAAATCACTGACTTCGCCGATGATGTCCTTCTGGCGCACCAGTTTGAAGGGCGCATACCCTTCGTACCTGGCGGTGACGCGGTACTCGGGTTTGTAGGGATGGAAGTTCAACCCCGCAAATTCCGCGCGGGCGGGGTGTTCGGCGTCCCATACGCGCACCAGGGTGCTTTCGCCGCGTTTGAGCACGACCAGGATGAAGCGTCCCATGCGCAGGAAATCGGGCTGCTCCTGCTGGTCGTCGAGCAAGGCCCGCGACGGCAGGTCGCCCCCGTTGCAGGTGATCTCCACGCCTGGTTCGGGCGTCAGTCTGACCTCGCCCTTCGAGAAATGAAAGACGCCGGCCTGGGCGGGCGCAGGAGTCGGCAGGAGGAAGCCGCAGGATGGTCCGCTTCCGAAGGAGGTATCGCCCTCCTTCAACCAATACAGCCCCACCAGGCCCAGCCAACTGCGTTCGTTGGTGCGCAGGCGTTCCGCGCGTTCTTCGCGCCATTTTAAAACTGCGAGTTCATGCTCATCGGTGGTCATATTTCCAACTATACAACACATTCCTCCTTTGTGCAACGTACCGGCAATTCCCTTCTGCGGCGAGTCTTTCAGCCGGTCCGCCTGGGCCGAATCAAAAAAGGACAGCCGCCCTGTGAAAGCGACTGTCCTGTTGGGTGTGGTGGAAATTACTTGACGGGCGGCCGCCAGGTTGGATCGAAGTCTTCAGCGGGGTCGTCGGTTAGTTGGGTGGTATCCGAACCGCTGGCGGTCATGTAGGCAATGTCTGCTCCGCGCTGCCCGGCCGTCTCGAAGGCCAGCCAGCGTCCATCGGGGGAATAATCCACGTTGTTGATCGACAGGACGCCCAGTTTCAGGATGACCGGGTTGGAACTCGAGTCCAGCAGGTACATCACCAGGTCTGGGAAGGCGAACTTGTCGGCCGGCGTCTGGTGGAAGAGAATCAGGCTGCCGTCGGGCGACCACTCGGGGCGCATGTCGGAAAGTTGATCGCCGCTGCGGACCAGTTGATGCTCGTCCCCGCCGTCGCTCGACATGACCCAGATCTGGTAGGTGCTGCCATTGCGCCGCAGCGCATACGCAATCTGTGTCCCGTCCGGTGACCAGACCGGCTGGCGGGCGTCCTGGCCTTGCGGGGTGCGGATCAGGCGCGTGGTCAGGCCCGTGCTCAGGTCATAGGAGTAGACCTGCATGTGGCCGGTGCGCAGGGAGGTAAAGGCGATGTGCAGGCCGTCGGGCGACCAATCCGGTTCGAAATCGCCGCCCGGCACGGTGGAGAGCGATTCCAACCCGCTGCCGTCGGCGTTGATGATGTACAGGCTGGAGCGGCGGTACACGTCCTGTCGCACTGTGCAGGGTGAAACGAAGACCAGCCTGGTCCCGTCCGGCGACCAGGACGGCTGGCAGGCTCCGTTCGGCATGTCGGTCAGGCGGGTCTCCTCGCCCTGCATGTTCACGATGTAAATTTGCGGCAGCCCGTCGCGAATGGATGCAAAGGCAACCTCGAAGGTGTCGAGGCCGGCCGGTGTGGGCGGCACGGGGGAAAGGGTCGCCGTGGGGGGGAGGAACGTGGGGGAGGGCGTGGGGGTGAAGACGAAACTCCCGCCCGGAGTCGCAAGCTGGCCCCCGTTTGCGGGCGTCTTCGTCTGTGTGGCGGTGGCGGGAAGCAGGCCCGGCCAGGCCAGTCCGGGCGCAAAGATACGAAGGCCCACAAATCCCAGGGCCAGCACAACCAGCAGCCCGCCGATGACGGCCCGGCGGATGCGGCTCGCGCGCATCTTCTGCTTTCGCATCGGCGACACGAAGGGGATGTCCTGTTGGGAGGATGGCGGGTTGGAGAGCAGCGTGCGCGGGCGCGCCTCTCCTTGCGTGTCGGCCTCCGAACTGGCCGGGGGCGGCGCGACGATGTATGCGCCCACCGGCTGCTGGGTTTTGGATTGGGTCTCCAGCAGGGCGCGTTTGAAATCCTCGGCGGTCTGGTAGCGGTCCATCGGGTCGACGGACATGGCGCGTTCGATGGCCAGCGCCAGTTTGCGCGAAGTCTTGGGATTGCGCTTGCGCAGTGGGGACAGGCGCACGTTATCCATCGCGCGGGCCAGGCCGTCCTCGGGAATTACGCCCGTAATGGCGGCGTACAAGGTGGCGCCCAGCGAGTAGATGTCGGTGCGCGGGTCGGTGCGGCCGGTTCCATATTGTTCGGGCGGGGAATAGCCGGGCGTCATGGCGCGCGCGCCGACGGTGGTGGCCTGGTTGCCTTGCAGCACCTTGGCCAGGCCAAAGTCCACCAGGATGATGTGTCCACCCGGGGTGATCTTGACGTTGCCCGGTTTGATGTCGCGGTGCAGGATGGGGGGCGTGCGGGAATGCAGGTACGTGAGGGCGTCGCAGATGGAGGCCCCGATCACGACGACCTCATCCTCCGAAAGGGTGCCGATGCGCTCCATGCGCTGGCGCAGGTCTTCGCCCTCGATGTAATCCATCACCAGGTATTGTCCCTGGCCTTCGATGGTGAAATGATCGGAGACCCGCGGCAGGTTGGGATGCCGCAGGTTGGCCAGGATGACCGCCTCCAGGCGGAACTGGCGCGAGTATTCCTCCGTGGTGAACAGGTTTTCCTTGACGGCCACCACCATGCCGAGGTTCTCGTCCATCGCGGTGTACACGGAGCCCATCCCGCCCTGGGCGAGACATTCCACGATTCGATAGCGTTTATGCAGTAAAGTGCCGGATTCAAGAGTCATGGGTTTATGTTGGTTCCCGCCAATTTTACTTCATGCCGGCGGCAGAAGGCTTGTCAATTGCCAAACAGTTTCTGCGCAAGTGGAAATCGCCGCTGACGGAAGACCCTGGGATTGGGCCGCGCGGCGCTTGACTGACTTCCAGGCTGCATGTAAAATCAGGAAACTTGCGGGAGTCGCCAAGTGGTAAGGCATCAGCCTTCCAAGCTGATATTCGCGGGTTCGAATCCCGTCTCCCGCTCTCGGTGTGCAGTGTCAAGTGTTTTGGAGTTCAGGCATCTCCTGACAAAGCACTTGGCACGCAATCCTTAAGGGCCCGTGGCGCAGTGGTTAGCGCAGGGAACTCATAATTCCTTGGTCGCTGGTTCGAATCCAGCCGGGCCCACCAGTTGCTCGCAGGCCCCCGTTAAGGGGATGGTATTCGAATCCAGCCGGGCCCACCAATTTCAGGTAATGACATAAACAAAGTGATGATTTCCGTGGGGCGGGATGGTATCCCGCCAAATCGAGGGTACGCGGAATGCCATTCCGCGCCACGTCACTTATTGGATTACCATTGCTCAATTTTATACAGCATTCTTTTGAAACAAAAGCCCGGTGATCCCGGGCTTTTGTTTTACTTCGCTTCTTCCTCTTTGGGCTTCGAGCCGATCTCCACCATTTGGATCTGCACCTGGTAGCGTTTCTCGCCAATTTGGATCTTGCCCATCCCAAAGTACCCGCGCGAGCCGGTCTTGAAGACCTTTTCGGCGGCGGTCATGATGGAGACAGATTGGTTGTCGGACTTGATTTCGACTGTGATCATGGCAACTCTCCTTTTTTGAACGAAGTATACAGCAAATCCGTCGGCGCGCCGCCCCTCCGATTGCTATCAGATTCTCCCAGGCCAAAATCTTTTCGCGTATGATGGGGGTTCCATACGTACCCCCTTTCCTGGAGTCTCTCTCATGAATGTCTTTCTCGCTGCCTTCCTCACCCTGGTCATTGCCGTTGGATTCCTGCGCCTGATGGATTTCTTCGCCCACCGCGGCTGGATCGAATCCCGCCTGAGCCGCAAGTTGATCCACATCGGCACGGGACCGATCTTCGTATTGTGCTGGCTGATGTTCGAGGATGCGCCCGCAGCGCGCTGGCTGGCGGCGCTGGTGCCATTGATGATCGTGGTCCAATTTGCGCTGGTGGGATTGGGTGTCCTGAAGGACAAAGCCGCCGTGGACGCCATGTCCCGCACGGGCAACCCGCGCGAAATCCTGCGCGGCCCGTTGTATTACGGCATCGTATTCGTTGTGTTGACCCTGGTCTTCTGGAAGGATTCACCCATCGGCATTGCCGCGTTGATGATGATGTGCGGCGGCGACGGCCTGGCCGATGTGGTCGGGCGGCGCATTCCCTCCCCAAAGCTGCCGTGGAGCCGCGAAAAATCCGTGGCCGGATCGCTGAGCGTGTTCTTCGGCGGATGGGGACTGACGGCGTTGATCCTGTTCATTTACGTTTCATTGGGAATTTTCAGCGGACCGTTCAGCGCTTTCCTGCTGCCCATTACACTGGTGGCCCTGGCGGGAACGGTGATCGAATCCCTGCCGCAGAAGGATGTGGACAACATCACCCTGACCCTGACTGCGGTGCTGGTGGGCTGGTTCGTCTTCTAGC
>JBMOMS010000207.1:0-22915 GCA_049324895.1 Chloroflexota bacterium | reverse complement strand
GGCTCATGGGCAAAATCGAGGAAGGTTACGCCCTGGCTGTCGAGGTAGGCCGAGAGGTCCTGGATATATTTTTGCAGGTAGGCAGGCTCCGACTGGCCGGTGGGATAGACCAGCGTGCGGGTGCGCACCAGAATCAACTGCATCCCATTCTCGCGGCACAGGCGGATGATCTCGGGCAGGTACGAGCGTTCCACCTGGTAGGCGAAGTCCTCCGAGGCCGGGCCATACAGTCCGAGTTCCACGTCGATCAGGGATTGGCGGGCCACGTCGGGCAGCAGGTTTTCGGTCTCGAACACGGCGGTGAAGGCGATGTCGGCGCAGCCCTGGTTGCAGTCCAGCAGCAGGGACGCGGGCCGATAGCGCGCGGGCCATTCGAGCGCATCCTTGACCTGGGCCTTGTTCCCATACAGCGGCAGGTACTGGTCGAGGAACCTTTCGGCGGAATTCATCTGCTGCACGTAGGATAATTGCGTGACCAGTGGTTCGCGGCGGTCGGCCAGTTCGTCCACCAACTCGAAGTAGCGCCCGGTCACACGGTCATCGGGGCGGGTCAGGAGCGTATCGCGGAAGAAAAGCACCAGGGTGGGGGGCTTGTGGGCCGCGGGAACGATGTTGCTCTTCAACGCCAGGTACCACACCGCAGAAGCCGACCCGGGGATGCCGATCTTGTAGACCCCCTTGTTCAGCGTTTCGGAGAGGCTGGGCACATCCACGCCCAATTCCAGCGTGGAATCGCCCAGCAGAACCAGGTCGGGGCGGCGTTCTTCGATGGCGCGCAGGTAGGCCAGCTTGACCTTCGCATCGAACTGCGGCCCCGGCGGTTTGGGGTAGGGCGCCTCGAAGCGGATCGAGGTCCAGGCGGACCCCGCCAGCCCCAGCAGCATAAGAAACGACAGGTACCTTTGGAAGAGCTTCACGGCTAAAACTGGAAGTAGATGAAGTCGCTGGTGGAGGCGTTCAGGAACACGATGATCGCCAGGGTGGCGGCGGCGTAATAGAAGGCGTGGAAATACGAGTCGGGGGGCAGGTAACGATCCATGAGCAGTTTGAGCGCGAGCGGCGCGGAATAGAACAGGGTCAGCGAGAGCGTCGCCAGGCCGACCGCCCGCTCCTCCAGCGTGGACAGGAATGGATTGGTGAACAGCGCCTGGAAGGCCCAGGCCAGCGAGTGGGAACGGAACAGGAGCCAGCCAAAGGCGATGAAGGTGAACATGACCAGCCAGGCGAAGAAGACACTGACCCGCCCCTGCGGTTTCCACTCGCCGCGCAGGCCGGCCAGTTGATACAGCACGATCAGCAGGCCATACATGCCGCCCCAGGCGATGAAGGTCCAGCCGGCGCCGTGCCAGATGCCGCTGACCAGCATGGTCACCAGCGGCGGCGCGGATTGGATGACCCAATCGGGCAGCGGGCGCTGGCTGCGCATCAAGGCGCGGCGCAGGGGGAAGAAGATGTAATCGCGCAGCCAGGTCGAGAGCGTGATGTGCCAGCGGTTCCAGAACTCGGTGGGCGACAGGGAGAGATATGGATTCTTGAAGTTCTCACTGGTCTCGAATCCCAGCAGCAGCGCAATGCCGCGCGAGAGGTCGGTATAGGCGGAGAAGTCCGCCAGGATTTGCAGGGTGTAGCCCAGCGTGGCCGGCAGGATCAGCACCAGGTTGGGGTGGTTGAGGTCAAAGATGCGGCCCACGATGGAACTGATGGTGTCGGCGATGACGATCTTCTTGAAGAGTCCCATCACCAGCAGCGGCCAGGCGCGGTGGAAGTGCTCCGCCTTCCAGACGCGAGTCGCTTCCAGTTGCGGGAGCAGGCTGCGGGGCCGGTCGATGGGTCCCGCCACGATCTGGGGGAAGAACGAAACGTACAGGGCAAAGTCCAGCAGGGTGTGAGACGGCTTGAGCGTCCCGTTCGAGACATCCAAAATATAGCCGAGTTTCTTCAACGTATAGAAGGAAAGCCCCGCAGGCAGGAGTATGCGCACGAGCAGCGGATCTGCCTGCAAGCCGAGGCCGTTGAGAGCACTCACCAGGGCGGGGCCGAAGAAGTTGTAATACTTGAAGAAAGCCAGCACACCCAGATTGACCAGCAGGGACAATGCCAACAATCCACGCTTGCGCTCGGGGCGGATGATCATCCCGCGCGCGATGAAGTAATCGGCCAGGGTCGAGACGCCCAGCATCAGCGCGTACCAGGGATGCACCCAGCCGTAGAAGATGTAACTGGCGGCCAGCAGCAGCGCGTTCTGCCAGCGGCGCTCGCGCGCCAGCCAGTACAACGCAAAGACAGACAGGAAGAAGATCAAAAAATCGAGACTGGTAAAGATCACCCGAACTCCTTTATGGCGCAGCCAGTTTCGGCGCGAGCAGGTCCGCCAGCACCTGGGTGAAGACCTGCCTGCCCGCCTCCGAAACGTGGACGGGGTCGGTATAGATCGACGGGACCAGGCGCGGGTCGCCGTTCATGTCGAGGTAGGCCGCGCCCTGGGAGGCCAGGTAGTCCTGAAGGCCATCCAGGTAGGTTTGCAGTCCGCGCGGCTCGGCGGGCATTCCCGCGTAGTATTGTTTGCGCGAGCGGACAAAGATCAACTCGATGTCGTTTTCGCGGCACAGGCGCACGATCTCGGGCAGGAAGGACTCCTCAAGGCGGGCGTTGAAATCCAGGGCGCGGGCGCTGTACAGGGGGCTTTCCACGCTGACGACTTCCTGTTGAAGGGTGGCGTCACTCATGCGATTGCGGGCCAGCACGGTCAGCACGGCATCGTCCACGCATTTGCGGTTGCAGCCCAGCACCCAGCGGGCGCTCCCGTAGCGCAGCGCCTGGCTGACCTCGGCCTGGATCTCGCCCTGGGAGGTGTAGAACGGGACGTAGGCCTCCATCAGCCAGCCCAGTGGATTGATCTGATTCAGGAAGGCGCGCTCCAGCACCAGGCGGTCCTCCATCGAAGCGAAGACGTCGACCGACTCGTTGCCGAACGGGCTGATGCGGTGCGAGGGCTGGGTCAGCATGGTATCGCGGAAGAGGATGACCAGCGTCTGCGGCTGGGCGGGCGCGCCTGCGATCTCGTGCCGGACGATGAGATACCACACCGCCGAACTCGAACCCGGGTAGCCGATCGAGTAGACGCTGCGGCCCAGCCGGCTGGCGAGCGCCTCCGCGTCCACGTTTTCCTGGACCATCGAGTCGCCCAGAACGACCACCTGCGGCTGTTGAGCGCTCAGCGCTTCGAGGTACTGTGTGGAAACGAAGTCGTCCAACTCGGGGCCGACCGCGCCCGGGTAGGCCGCGTGATAGCGCAGCAGGACGCAGGCCGAAACCAGAATCGACGTGACCAGCAGGGTGAGCAGATAATTCCTGAATGACTGCATGGATCAAAACCGCGTATAGATGAAATCGAAGGCCGAGGCGTTGAGGTAGATCACGCTGGCAATCGTGGCGATGGAATAATACAGGCTGTGCAGCAGCGAGGTCTCCTTCACGTATCGGTCGAGCAGGAATTTGAGCAGCAGCGGCAGGCTGTACAAGAGAATGGCCGCCAGGCTGAAGACCGCCACAGCCCGCTCGCCTTCCGTGCCGAACTGTGAGCCCGAGAGCAGGACATTGGCGACCCAGCCCAGCGAGGGCGCGCGGAAGACCAGCCAGCCGACGACGATGAAACTGAACATGACCGCCCAGGCCAGAATCCGCTGCCAGCCGACGGAGGGCTTCCACTCGCCGCGCAGGCCGAGGGCTTGATATAGCACGATCAGCAGGCCATACATGCCGCCCCAGGCGATGAAGGTCCAGCCGGCGCCGTGCCAGATGCCGCTGACCAGCATGGTTACCAGCGGCGGCGCGGATTGGATGACCCAATCGGGCAGCGGGCGCTGGCTGCGCATCAACGCGCGGCGCAGGGGGAAGAAGACGTAATCGCGCAGCCAGGTCGAGAGCGTGATGTGCCAGCGATTCCAGAATTCGGTGGGCGAGAGGGACAGGTAGGGATTCTTGAAATTCTCGGCGGTCTCGAAACCCAGCAGCAGGGCCAGTCCGCGGGCCATGTCGGTGTAGGCCGAGAAGTCCGCCAGGATTTGCAGGGTGTAGCCCAGCGCGCCGACCAGCAGCATCGACACGGTCGGCTCCTGCAGGCCGAAGATGGGGTCGATCACGCCGCGCACAGAATCGGCGATGACGATCTTCTTGAAGAGTCCCATCACCAGCAGCGGCCAGGCGCGGTAAAAGTATTCCGCCTTCCAGACGCGAGTCGCTTCCAGTTGCGGGAGCAGGCTGCGGGGCCGGTCGATGGGTCCCGCCACAATCTGGGGAAAGAACGAAACGTACAGGGCAAAGTCCGGCAGGGTGTGAGTCGGCTTGAGCGTCCCGTTCGAGACATCCAGGAGGTAGCCTAGTTTCTTCAACGTGTAGAAGGAAAGCCCGGCCGGCAGCAGGACATAGGCCAGCAGCGGATCTGTCTGCAGGCCGAGACTGTGGAGGGCACTCACCAGGGCGGGACCGAAGAAGTTGTAATACTTGAAGAAAGCCAGCACACCCAGGTTGACCAGCAGGGACAGTCCCAGCAATCCGCGCTTGCGGGTGGGATGCGTAGCCATGCCGCGCGCAAGGAAGTAATCGGCCAGGGTCGAAGCGCCCAGCATCAGCGCGTACCAGGGATGCACCCAGCCATAGAAAACATAGCTCGCACCCAGCAGCAGCGCGTTCTGCCAGCGGCGCTCGCGCGCCAGCCAGTAGAGCGCGAAGACAACCAGGAAGAAAATCAGAAAATCGAAACTGGTGAAACTCAAGCCTGTTCCTCGTCCCTGACCAGCAGCATAACCTTGTACGCTTCGGCAAAGGCGATGTCCCGTGCCTGTCCTTCCCCGGCGGCCCACTCGCGGATCATCTTCTCGGGGTCCCAGTCGCCCAACTGACTGGCGTGTTGGCGCAGGGCCTCGATCTTGGCCTGGATGTCCTGGCTGATGTCGACCCAGGTATCGGGTTTATCGGTGCCGTGGATGTACAGCCGCTTGACGTTGTGCGGCTCATACCCGGCCTCGAGCAGGTCGGTGAAGATGAGCCGCGTCCCCGCCGAGGGGAAGACCGCATACGTGGCCGCCTCGGCCGCTGCGCGATGGTCGGGATGGTTGATGTATTCGTTGCCGTAAAAGGCAACCTCCATGTTGCCCGTCACCACCACGTCGGGCTTGTACAGGCGGATGAGGCGGGTCAGCTCGCGGCGCAGGGGCACGGTGGCTTCCAGTTCGCCATCGGGATAACGCAGGAAGAGGGTTTCCCGAACGCCCAGCCGCGCATTGGCGGCCCGCTGTTCCCCTTCGCGCAATTCGGCCAGCGTGGATTTGTACTCCGTGTTGTGGGCGGGATCGTTCGAGCCTGAGTCGCCGCTGGTGATGATGACCGAGATCACCTGGCAGCCCAGGCGCGCCCATTTGGCCAGCGTCCCGGCCACGGTGAATTCCTGGTCGTCGGGGTGGGCGTGAATGCTCATCGCAATTTTGGGAAGGTATTCAGTTTCCATGCTGCCTCTTCGGATTCAAAAGTCTCCTGACTTTTGATAGACTTGACGGGGGGGGGCAAATTGCCAATTGCCCTACTTGATAACTTTCTTCACCGCCTCGGCAAAGACGGGCGTGAAGATGGCCTTGCCTTCGAGCGTCATATGATGCGGGTCGACGAATTGCGACGGCCCGATGCCCTCGACCTGGGAGAGGTCGAGCATGGGAATACCCCGCTCGGCCAGGTAGGTTTCCAAATCCGCCAGGTATTGTTTCAGGGCGGGCGGCTCGTCGGCGGGGTCGGCAAAGATGTAGGTGGGCGCGCGCACAAAAATCAATTGAATGCCGCACTGCTGCGCCAGGCGAACGATCTCGGGCAGGTAGGACGCATCCACCTGCGCGTTGAAGTCGAGTTGCTGCGGGGTGTAAAGGTAGGCTTCTGCCTGGCGCAGGGAGGCGGCGAACGCCTCCGCGCGTACGTCGCCCAACACGTTGGTCATGGCGTCGTCGGCGCACTCGTCGTCGCAGCCGATCTGGCGCGGCAGAACGTGGCGCAGGCCCGCATCCAGTTTGTCGCGCAATTCTCCGCGATAGGTGTAGGGCGGGAAGTACATTTCCAGCGCGGCCTGCATGGGCGTGAGCTGCACCAGGTATGAACGCTGAAGCACCAGCGTATCGTCGGGACTGGCGAATTTGTCGATCAGGGTGAAGTAGGGTCCCGTGGTGCGGAAGGTCGGCGCGGTCAGGATGGTGTCGCGAAAGAGGATGACCAGGGCCTGCGGCGCAGGCTCCGCTTCGACGATGTTGGAGTTGACCAGCAGATACCACAACGCGGATGAGGAGCCTGGGATGTCGAGCTTGTAGGCCGATTTGCCGCTCAGCTCCTGGAATGTCCCAATGTCCACGCCCTTGGTGAGGATCGAGTCCCCCAGCAGGATGACCTCGGGACGAACCTTCTCGAACTCGCGCAGATACTGACGGGTGGCGTTCCTGTCGAAGGCCGGCCCGGGCGGGTGGGGATAATTTCCGTGGAAGAACACGGGGAGGCGGAACGAGGAAAGCAGCAACAACAAGCCCAGCAGGGCCAGGGTACGCAGGGTCAGGCGCATAACGGGTTGATTTTACCCGCCTCGGCTTTGAAGTACAATAAAGCCCGTCGACGAGGATCGGGTAATTCAGCGAGGAAAAATGCGAATTCCAGTCCATAAAATCATCCTGATCGTGTTGAGCGCCGCGCTGCTTGCAGGTTTGCCGGGCGGGAGGGTTGCGCATGCCTCGCCCCCGGCCTACTCGCACAGCGACGAGCGCCCCGTATTCCTGCACTGGCCCCTGCCCGGCTACATCGGCCCGGCCCGCATTTCGCAATATCCCAACAGCCCGTGGACCTGGAATTTTCTGGGGCTGAATCCCGGCATGCAATGTCCGCCTGCGTTTGGTTACCTGCTCAACCTGGACTCGCGTCCCTTTTGGCGCGACGCCAGCCTGCCCGAGGCGCAGGACATGGCGCAGGCCGACCCGCATAATTTCGAGATGGTGGAATGTTACGCCACGGAAGGCAATGTCGGTTCGAACGGTCACGAAGGCACCGACATCAAGGCCCCGGCGGGCACGCCCGTCCTGGCCGCCGCGGATGGTAAGGTGCTGGAATGGCGGTTGACCGGCCTGAGCAACATGCTGGTGCTTAGACACTGCGTGGGTGGGACCTGGGACGCCAATCATTTGTGCATCGGCGGGACGCAGTGGTACACCACCTACATGCACATTCACCCGCAGGCCAGCCTGCTGGTGGAGAATCAGGACATTCCCGCGGGAACGCCGCTGGGGACGATCTACGACCAGAGCATCAACTCACACCTGCATTTCGAGGTGGGCATCGGCAGCCGCAATTACACCAACTTCGTCAACCCGTGGGGGCGCGACCAGGCGCCCTGGCTGGGCTGCATGTGGCAGGATCAGTCCCTGTGCCCCACACCGAATCCCGGCTTTGGGCGCCTGGCGCTGTATACGGAGCAGCAGCGTTTATTCGTCAAACAGGACGGGGTCAACCTGGTCGAGATCCACGCGGCGGTCGGCATCCGAAAAATCCAACTGGCCGGGCAGCGCATTGCCGTGCTGGATGGGAGCGGGACCCTGTGGGTGCGCGAAGGGGATTACCAACGGCAACTGCCTTACGCGCACGACTTCCTCTCGCGCTGGAGCAACCAGGGCAGCGACATTGTGGATTTCCAACTCAGCGCACAGCGCATTGCCCGCCTGGATGTGAACGGAATCCTCTCCGTTCAGCAAGGCCGCCTCGACAGTCCCTGGACCGAACAGGTCAGGGACGTGGCCGCCTTCTCCCTGTCCGATCAACGCCTGGGGATCGTGACCCGCAGCGGGGAACTGCACGTCAAGCAGGGCGACCTGGCTTTGGGCTGGACTGCGCTGGCAAGGGATGTGCGCGCCGCCCAGGTGGTGGACAATCGCGTGGCCTACGTGGACCTGCAAGGCCGGCTGCTGGTCAATGAAGGCGACCTCACTGCCGAGTGGCAGGAGATGGCCCTGGGCGTGCAGGACTTCCAGTTGACGCCCCTGCGATTGGCCGTCCTGGATACGGTGGGGACCTGGCAGGTCAAGGAAGGCAACCTGCGCGCGCCCTGGATTACGGTGGGCAATCAGGTGCGCTTCTTTGAAGTCTCCGATTACCGCCTGGTTATGGTGGACGGGGACGGCGTATTGAAAATCAAGGCGGGAAATCTATACCAGGCTTGGGCGGAACTGCCCTTCGGCGGCGTGCAGTTCGCGGTGACCAACACGGGGGCGCCCATTCCTCCCATCCCTTGAGCGTAAAACAAGAAAAGGGCCTGGCGTCTGCCAGGCCCTTGAAGTTTACATGGATTGCGCGCGCTTCCATTCCAGCGTGCCGACCCGCACCGACTCCTGCCAGGGGATGACGGGTGTCCAGCCCAGGTCGCGGCGGATCTTGTCGGCGTTGATCGTCAGCCCGCGCCAGAGCGGGAAGAACAAATCCACGCCGATGCGCGCGGGGTTGCTTTCCGACTGGTTGAGCAGGGAGCGGAAAGTCACCGACAGGACGGAGGAGCGTTTGGTGGGCATCGGGACGCCCAGCGCCTCGGCAATCACCTGCACCGTTTCGGCGATCTGGACTTTTCCGTCGGCCACGTTATAGATTTGGTTTTCGGCGGCGGGGTGTGTGGCTGCCAGGGCGATGGCGCTGGCTACGTTTTCAGCCGCGCTGAGCGACCATTCCTGCCGCCCGTTCCCGATGAAGGTGAACTCGCCGCTCAACAGCAGGCGCGCCACCTGCGGGATGAGGAAGCGGTCGCCGCCGCCTGTGATCCAATAGGGACGCAGGATGGTGTAGGGCACGCCCCCCGCGCGCACCACCTTCTCGGCCTCGATTTTGCTGTTTGGATAGTCGGTCGAAGGAGAGTATGGGGTTTCCTCGGAGACGCCGGGCTTGAAGGTGTTGGTACCGTATACGCCCACAGTGCTGATATGCACAAAGCGGCGGACATTTGCCGCGCGGGCCGCCTCCACGAGGAAGCGGGTGCCGTCCACGTTGAGACGGGTGTACTGGTCGCGGCTGCCGTGTCCCGTGCCGACCAGCCCGGCGCAATGAATCACTGCATCCACATCCTTGACGGCGTGAGCCAGGGAGGCGGGGTTGGTCAGGTCACCCAGGATGGCGTCGCCGTAGGCCTCGCGCGCCTGGGCAAGTTTTTTGTTGTCGCGCACCAGGGTGCGCACCTGATGCTGGGTGGCAATGAGACGACGGGCGACCAGGTTGCCGACCAGTCCTGTGGCGCCAGTTACAAGGATTCGCATGTCATATTCTCCGGGCACGATTTTACTTTAGTTTGCGGCCGGGCAGACTGCAAAGACATGACAATTTTGTCATCTGCGCCAAACATGGAAGGAGTGCGCAGTCTTGACCCGCTTCCGATTGGGGTTATAATTCAGCGACTGAATTTTGAAGCATGGAACAAGCCAACGACGAATTTCGCGAACTGACCCTGCTCGAACAGATCGAGTCGGACCCCGATGTCAACCAGTCCACGCTGGCCCACCAACTGGGCGTGGCGGTCGGCACGGTCAATTGGCATTTAAAACGCCTGATCGCCAAGGGGGCGGTCAAGGTCTCGCGCGCCGAGCGCAAGAAATTGCGCTACATCATCACACCCGAGGGCATTGCGCTGCGCGCGCGGCTGGCCTTCAATTACGTCGAGACTTCCTTTTCGCTGTATCGCAAGACCCGTCAGCGGGTGAAGGATCGTGTAGCCGAACTGCGCCGCGCGGGTCATGACCGCGTTCGTATCGTGGGTGAAGGGGATATGGCCGACATCTGCCGCCTGACCTGCCTCGAAGAGGGCATCAGCGTGGTGATGGATCGGTCGGCCCCCTGCCTGCGTGTGGACGGTTTCAAAATCCACCTGGAATCGGAGGACATACCATGACGGAGGACCGGCACGTACTGGTCACGGGCGGGGCTGGCTACATCGGTTCCCTCCTGACCGCCGAGTTGTTGCGCGCCAATCATCGTGTTACTGTCGTCGACACGCTGCTCTTCGGCGGCGAATCTTTGACTCCATTCTTGAACCATCCCAACTTCCACTTCGTCAAGGCCGACGTGACCGAACCGCGCGCCCTGCGTGAGGCCGTCAAAGGGGAGTGGCCGAAGCCCGAGGCGGTTGTTCACCTGGCGGGCATCGTGGGCTTCCCCGCCTGTCAGGCGGTGGGCAAACAGGTGGCCTGGCGCTATAACGTCGAGTCCACGCAACTGCTTTTCGAGCAGGCGGCCAGCCTGGGCGTCGGGCGTTTTGTGTTTGCATCCACCTATAGTAACTACGGCCTGTCCTCCAATGGACAGCCTGTCACTGAAGAGTCGCCTTTAAATCCGCAGTCGCTGTACGCCGAGACGAAGATCGCCTCGGAGGAATTTTTGCTGGCGCAAAAGGATGCCTCCTGTGCGCCGCTGATGTTCCGCTTTGCCACGCTGTACGGCATCTCGCCGCGCACGCGCTTCGACCTGATCGTCAATCAGTTCGTGCTCGAAGCCTTCACCAAACGTGAGTTGATCATCTATCAGCGCGGATATTCGCGCTCGTTCGTGCACGTCTACGACGTGGTGCGGGGAATCGTGCTGGGCCTGACCGCCGACGAGTCGAAGATTCGCGGACAGGTCTACAACCTGGGCACGGACGCGGGCAACTACACCAAGGACCAGATCGTGGCGCTGGTGCTCAAGCGCATGCCCGAAACCACCGTCGAATACAAGGATTTGACCTTCGGCGGCGACATGCGCGACATCACCGTCTCGTTCGCCAAGATCAAGCGTGAGCTGGGTTTCGAGACCACCCTGGACGTGGATGACGGCATCCGCGAAGTATGGAACGCGCTCAAGACGGGCCTGATCCGCAACCCGCTGGATGAGAAGTATCGAAACGCACAGTTCATCGTGCAATAACATTTGATTGGAGGCCGAAGTCTCCCGACTTCGGAGAATGTCCAACGTCGGGAGACGTTGGACTCCAAAGGAGAAATCATGGCAGAAAATTTTTGGCAGGATAAAAGAGTCATCGTCACGGGCGGTGCGGGATTCCTGGGTTCGTTCGTGATCGCCAAGCTCAAGGAACGCGGCGCGACGGATATTTTCATTCCGCGCATCGAGGATTACAACCTCGTCGACCCGAACGACATCCGCCGTATGTACGTGGACTCGCTCAGCGGCGTCGCCCCGAAGAACGTGGTCATCATCCACCTGGCGGCCAACGTGGGCGGCATCGGCGCCAACCGCGAGCATCCCGCCGAGTTCTTCTACGACAACCTGATGATGGGCGTGGAGTTGATGCACCAGGCCTGGAAGAACGGCGTGGGCAAGTTCGTTGCCATCGGCACGGTTTGCGCCTACCCCAAGTTCACGCCCGTCCCCTTCAAGGAAGATGACCTGTGGATCGGCTACCCCGAAGAGACCAACGCGCCCTATGGCCTGGCCAAGAAGATGATGCTGGTGCAGGCGCAGGCCTATCGCCAGCAGTACGGCTTCAACGCCATCTTCCTGCTGCCTGTCAACCTGTACGGCCCGCGCGATAACTTCAACCTGCAGACCTCGCACGTCATCCCCGCGCTGATTCGCAAGGCGATTGCCGCGAAGGAAAATGGCGATACAGAACTGCCCGCCTGGGGCGACGGCTCGCCCACGCGCGAATTCCTGTACGTGGAAGACGCCGCCGACGGCATCGTCACCGCCGCCGAGAACTACAACGGCGACCTGCCCGTCAACCTGGGTTCAGGCTACGAGATTTCCATCAAAGACCTGACCGAGATGATCGCCAAACTGACAGGCTTCGAAGGCAAAATCGTCTGGCAAACCGACAAGCCCAACGGCCAGCCCCGCCGCGGATTGGACGTTTCCCGCGCGAAGGAACTCTTCGGCTGGAGCGCGCAAGTCCCGTTCGAAGAGGGCATGAGGCGCACGATCGAGTGGTTCAGGGCAAACAGGTCAAAGGTCTAATGTCGAAAGTCACACGACTTTTGACCTTCGACTTTTGACAAAGGCGCTTATGACTGAAATAACAAAACACGAACCGCACACCATCTACATCAAGCCCTCCACGGGCCTTGCGGCTTTGAACCTGCGCGACTTGTGGATATACCGTGAATTGATCTTCTTCATGGTCTGGCGCGATGTGAAGGTTAAATACAAACAGACGCTGCTGGGCATGGCCTGGGCTGTCATCCAGCCTGTGATGACCATGCTGGTATTTACCTTCCTGTTCGACAAGGTGGCCAAACTGCCCACGGAGGGGATTCCCTATCCCGTCTTTTCGTTTGCCGCCCTGTTGCCGTGGGGACTCTTCGTCACCGCGCTCAACCAGGGCAGTCGCTCGCTTGTCGCGCACAACAACATGGTGACGAAGATTTACTTCCCGCGCCTGATCCTGCCGATGTCCTCGGTCTTTGCGGGGCTGGTCGATTTTGCGATTGCCTTTGTGATCCTGGTTATTTTGATGCTCTACTATCGCGTGACGCCCGCCTGGCACTTGCTGTGGACGCTGCCGCTGTTCCTGCTGCTGGCCATTATTACCGCGCTGGGTGTGGCGCTCTGGCTTTCGGCGGTCAACGTACAGTATCGCGACGTGAACCAGGCCCTGCCGTTCCTGACCCAGTTCTGGCTGTTTGCCACCCCCGTGGCTTATTCCGCCTCGGTCATTTCCGAGAAATGGCAGATCCTGTATTCCCTCAACCCGATGGCGGGAGTGGTCAACGGCTTTCGCTGGGCGCTGCTCGGCATTGGCAACGGCCCCGACATCACCCTGTGGGTTTCGGTCGGCATCTCAGTTTTGATTTTCATCTCCGGCCTTTTCTACTTCCGCAGCATGGAAAAGACCTTTGCGGACACCATATAGGTCAAAAGTCGAAGGTCAAATGTCCCTTGACCTTTAACTTTTGACCTTCGACCCTGGTAACTTATGACAACAGCCATTTCTGTAAAAAATATCGGCAAGCAATATAAGATCGGCGCGGCGGAGTCAAAATTCCGCTACAACATGCTCCGCGATGTGATCGTGGATACTGTCGCCGCACCCATCCGCCTGGCCAAGGCCATGATCGGGAAATCCGACCGCCGGCTGAACCAGAACTACGTCTGGGCCTTGAAGGATGTCTCCTTCGATCTGGAGGAAGGCAAAGTCCTCGGCATCGTGGGACGCAACGGCGCGGGGAAAAGCACCCTGCTGAAGATCCTCTCGCGCGTTACGGAACCAACCGTCGGCACGGTCGCTGTGCGTGGACGGGTGGGGTCGCTGCTCGAAGTGGGTACGGGCTTCCATCCCGAGTTGACAGGCCGCGAGAACATCTACATGAACGGCGCCATCCTGGGGATGCGGCGCGCCGAGATCGACAGCAAGTTCGATGAGATCGTCGATTTCTCCGAAGTCACGCAATACATCGACACGCCCGTCAAACGCTATTCGTCGGGCATGTACCTGCGCCTGGCCTTCGCGGTCGCCGCGCATCTCGAACCCGAGATCCTGGTCGTGGACGAAGTGCTGGCGGTCGGCGACGCCGAGTTCCAGAAGAAGTGCCTCGGCAAGATGGGCGACGTGGCCCAGCAGGGACGCACCGTGCTGTTCGTCAGTCACAACATGTCGGCCATCCTGCGCCTGACACAGGAAGCCATCGTCCTGAACAAGGGCCAGATGATCATGCGCGGCCCCACGCAGGAAGCCGTGGATTTCTACCTGTCCTCGGGGCAGTCGCAGGCGGGGGAGCGCGTTTGGGATGTGGACGAAATCCCCGCGGCGAGTGCGCCGTTCAGGCCGATCAGCCTCAAGGTCAGGGATGTGCGCGGCAAGGCCGTGGATACCGTCCGCTCGACCGAGCCGGTCACCGTCGAGTTTACCTATCAACTCGATGCGCCCATCACGGGCCTGCGGATCGGTTTTTATCTCAGCACCATGCGCGGCGAATACGTGCTCACTTCGTTCGACACCGACGCGCCGCAGTTGTTCGAGAAATTCGACTCGCGCACAGCAGGCCGCTACGTCAGCCGCGCGCAAATCCCCGCCGACATTTTCAACGAAGGCCGCTACAGCATCGGCGTCAACGCCAGCTCGTTTGGCGTGCGCCGCTACTTCATGGACGAGAACGCCATCGCCTTCAACGTCGACATCAGCGGCGCGCCAGGCACCCAATGGCCCGAGCCGCGCGTCGGCCCCGTCAGGCCGCGTTTAGATTGGAAGATTGAGAAAGTCGAGTAGGGGCAAATTGGCAATTTGCCCTACATATCCATGAACAAAACCTCCCTCCGCAATTTCCTCGGTGAACTTCCCCTCGCTGCCGAACTCGACTGGTCGCTTCGACAAAAAAAACGCGCCCGCAAGGATCACTACAACCTCGACCGCCTGCAGAAGTCTCTGCCCGCCGCGGTCGAGAAGACGATTCCCTTTGTGAACAATTCCAAGCCTGGCAAGAACATCTTATTCTTCGCCACGCTGCATTATTGGGTCGAGCAGTCGGCCTATATCTCGCTTGTGCTGGCGGGGCAGGGGCACAAGGTCACGCTGATGACCCTGCCCTACTCCGAGTGGCACAAGGAAATGGATAAGCTGACCCAGCGTCAGCGCGCCCTGCACACACGCGATGCGCTTACTTCGCTATCTCCGCTCGTCGCTCACGTTTCCATGTTAGACCTTCGACCTTCGACCTTCGACCTGCCAACCGCCCTTCAGGCTGACATCGAAGAAATCTCCCTCTGGGACGCACAGTACACCCTGATGCGCGAAGAAGTGGACATGGACGACGCGGGCGACCGCGCGCTCTATAACCTGCGCATCCAGCGCAACACCTTCGCCGCCCGCACCGCCCTCGACTGGATGCAGGCCCACAAACCCGACGCGGTGCTCGTCCCGAACGGACTGATCCTCGAAATGGGTATCGTCTTCCGCGTGGCGCGTTATCTCGGCATTCAGGTCATGACCTACGAGTTCAACGATCAGCGCGAGCAAATCTGGCTCGCGCAGGACTCGTCCATCATGCGCCAGGAGACCGATTACCTGGTCAAGGCGCGCTGCTCACAGCCGATGACCGATGACATGTACCAGCGCCTGGCCGATCTCGAAAACGCCCGCCGCGGCGCGCGCGTGTGGGGCAAGTCCAAGCGCCTGTGGCAGTATGTCTCCTCGCAGGGCGCGGAGAACACCCGCAAGGCGCTCGGCCTCGACAGCCGTCCCGTGGTGATGATCGCCGCCAACGTCCTGGGCGACAGCCTGACGCTTGGCCGCAACGTCTTCGCCGAGTCGATGTCCGAGTGGATGACGCGCACGGTGCAATTCTTCGCCAATCGGCCCGAAGTCCAATTGGTGATCCGCGTCCACCCTGGCGAGACGCTCGTCCCGAAGGCGCGCTCGATGGGACAGGTGGCCCGCGACGCGCTGCCCCATCTGCCCGAGCACATCCACATCATCGGCGCGACCGACAAGATCAACACCTACGACCTGATCGAGATCGCCGACCTGGGCCTGGTCTACACCACCACCGTCGGCGTGGAGACGGCCATGAACGGACGTCCCGTCATCGCCTGTGGTGACACCCATTATCGCAAGCGCGGTTTCACCATCGACCCGAACTCGTGGGATGAATACTTCGCCGCAGTCGAGTCGGTGTTGTCCGACTTCGAAGGCCACCGCCTGACCGAAGAGCAGACCGCCCTGGCCTGGAATTACGGCTACCGCTTCTTCTTCGAATATCCGCGCCCGTTCCCCTGGCGCCTGATGAACTTCTGGGATGACCTGGATGCCTGGCCCATCGAACGCGTGCTGGGCAACGAAGGCATGTCCCAATTTGCGGACACGTTCGGCTTTTTGGTTGGCAAACCGTTTACCTGGAAATGATTTTTGATAGGGGCGACCCAATGGGTCGCCCCTACAGGAACCAATATGGAAAATTCAAAACAACAAGTGCGCGAATTTTATGACCAGATCGGCTGGTCGCAGGTCGGCGAGGGACTCTATCAGAATGCCCGCTACGAAGACCTGCGTCCCGTTTCGCGCGACTACATCCACAACTGCCATTTGCGCGTCAACCGTCACATCGCGCCGACAGGAGACTTCCTGCTGGACGCAGGCTCCGGCCCCGTGCAGTGGCCCGAGTATCTGGGCTACTCTGAAGGCTACCGCTTCCGCGTTTGCGCCGATATTTCCATCACCGCCTTGAAGGAAGCCCGCAAACGTCTCGGCGACAAGGGCCTGGTCGTGGTGGCTGACATTGCCAACCTGCCCTTCAAACCTGAGACCTTCGACAGCGTGGTCTCGATGCACACCATCCACCACCTGGCGTTGACCGAGCATAAGCGCGCCTATCTCGAACTGACGCGCGTGCTCAAGACGGGCAGGAGCGCGGCCATCATCAACGGCTGGCACAATCCGCTGCTGATGCGCATGGCCGAACCCTTCATCGGCCTCGCGCGCGCGCTGACGGGCCGCTCCGCCAAGCAGAAGAAAAACTGGAAATCCGAGGATGATGAGGCGGGCACGTTCGTCGCCAAGATGACCCCGCAGTGGCTCAAGAGTGAATTGAACGGTGTAGTGAATTTTAAAATCTATCCGTGGCGCAGCCTCAGCCCGCGCTTCATGCGCTGGTTCGTCCGCCCGCAGTTGGGCGGCAAAGCCTGGCTCCGCTTCATCTTTTGGCTGGAGGAACATTTCCCAGGCTTCTTCGGCGAGAACGGACAATATCCGCTGATCGTGATTCGGAAATGAATCAGGCCGTTGACTGGAGCTTCCTGTTGGGATAAAATCTGTCTAGTCTGGACAGATTTTACTGGAAGGAGTCACAATGAACGACATCTGGCAAATTCAGGATGCGAAGAATAAATTAAGCGAAGTCATTGCGCGGGCCTTGCAGAAGGGGCCGCAGGTGATTACGCGTCATGGCCACAAGACCGTGGTCGTGCTTGCCTACGATGAGTACAAAAAGATGAGCCAGTCCCAGATCAAGTTTTCCGAGTTCTTCCGCTCCTCTCCCCTGGCTGGCGTCGACCTCGACTTGACCCGTGACAAGAGCCTGCCGCGCGAAGGCGTCGAGCTATGAGTTATCTGCTGGATACCTGCGTGATTTCCGAGGCATTGACCAGACAGCCCAATCCCAAAGTGCTCGAATTCGTGGACAACCTCGATCCCGAGGAGGTCTATCTCAGTGCCATCACCATCGGTGAACTGTTCAAAGGCATAGCCAGATTGCCCGCTTCGCGCCGCAAAAATGATTTGCAAACCTGGTTCGAAGATGAATTGCTGGTTCGTTATGAAGGCAAGATTTTAGCCCTGGATGCACAGGCTTTGATGACCTGGGGCCGGTTGATGGCAAGACTCGAAGCGGATGGCAGCGTCATGCCCGCGCTGGATTCACTGATTGCCGCCATCGCCTTCACCCATGACATGACACTGGTCACACGCAATGTAAGCGACTTCGAGAAATCGGGCGTGAAAATCGCCAACCCCTGGGAGTAGTGATGTCCCGTTTCACCGACCCGCAATATCTCAAGAGCGCTCAATAACAGCGAATGCAAGAGTGCTGGAACTGGGCTGCGGGCCTGGCCAGTTTTGTGCGCGTTGGTGCGGCTTCTGGTCGCCAGGGCAAAGCGCTTCATTGGTTCGCGCAGTTTGATAGATGCACCCATAACACAGGAAAACTGTCAATAGACGGCGGGAGTTTAATGGGTATACAATCGATGCAGACCAGATGAAAACAGAAAACACCATGTACAAGGACCAGGTAGAACATAACGAAGCCCGTTTCCGCATCCTGACCGAGGCCAGCCAGCAGATCACATCCACCCTGGATATCACCGAACTGCTGGAACGGGTGGTCAGGCTGATCCAGCGGGCCTTCGGTTACTATCACGTGGGGATTGGGCTGGTGGAGGGGGATGAAGTCGTTTATCGAGTGGGGGCGGGCGCTTTGTGGGATGACCCCAATTTCCAGTTCAGGCCACAGCGCCTCAGGGTTGGCGTGGAGGGGATCACGGGTTGGGTCGCGTCCACCAGGGAGGCGGCGCTCGTCCCGGATGTGATGCGGGATCCGCGCTACGTCTGGATGCAGGGCAGCCAGACGCGCTCTGAACTGACCGTCCCGATCACCGTCAAGGGGCGGGCCATCGGCGTGCTGGACATCCAAAGCGACCACCCCAACAATTTCAGCGCAGGCGACCTGGAATTCATGCAATTGCTGGCCAACCAGGCAGGGGTCGCAATCGAAAACGCGCGCCTGTTCGCAGAAACCCAGCGCCACCTCAAAGAGACCGAGAAGCGCGCCCAGAAACTTGCGATCATCAACAGCCTGCAACAGGGACTGGCCTCCAAGTTGGACGTGCAATCCATCTATGAACTGGTCGGGGAAAAGTTCCGCGATATTTTCGGCGCGCAGGTGGTGATGGTCTCCTCGTACGATTCCAAAGCAGACACTGTGGAGCACTGTTACTGCATCGAACGGGGCAGGCGCGTGATCGCGACAGGCGCCCGCCCGCCGGGCGGATTCCGCGAACAGGTGATCCGCACCCGCCAACCCCTGCTGGTCAACACCAATGTGGCGGGGGAGGCCGCGCAGCGCGGCCAGCCCGTCCTGCCTGACACCGATGCGCCCAAATCGTGGTTGGGCGCGCCGATGTTGGTTGGAGACCAGGTGACGGGAATCCTGAGCGTGCAAAACCTCGATGAAGAGAATGCCTTCGATGAAACGGACACCCGCTTCCTGCAGATGTTTGCGGCTTCCATCAGCATTGCGCTCGAAAACGCGCGGCTGTACGAGCAGGCACAGCGCCTGGCGGTACTCGAAGAACGCCAACGACTGGCGCGCGAATTACACGACTCGGTGACGCAATCGCTGTACGGCATCAATCTCTATGCGGAGGCGGCCTCGGGGCAATTGGCGCTCGGTCAAAACGAGCAGGCGCTTCAATACCTGAACGACATTCAAACCACCGCACAGGAGTCGCTTTCCGAGATGCGCCTGCTGATCTACGAATTGCGCCCGCCGATTCTGGAACGCGAAGGGTTGACTGCCGCGCTTCAAAACCGGCTGTATGCGGTCGAACAACGCGCCGGGTTGAAATTCGACCTGCAGGATAACCTGGCAGAACGCCTTCCGTCTGTGTTCGAGGACGGGTTGTATCGCATTGCCCATGAGGCGCTCAACAACACCCTCAAACATTCGCGCGCGAAGCACCTGGCGATCCACATTCGACAGGAGGAGGAAAGGGTCATCATGGAAATCACTGACGATGGAATTGGATTCGAGCCAGGCGCCGCGCACCGTGAAGGCTGCCTGGGGCTGGTCTCGATGCGCGAGCGCGCGCAGGCCCTGGGCGGGAGGGTGTCGGTGGAGAGCGGCCCGGGCAACGGAACCCGCATCCGGGTGGAGGTGAGGCGATGAGTTCCAACCCTGCAATCCGCGTCCTGGTGGTGGACGATCATGCCATCATCCGCAAGGGGATGCGCGCCGTCCTCGAACTCGTTCCAGATATCGAGTTGGTGGGCGAGGCGGCGGACGGCAGGCAGGCCGTCATCCTGGACGCGCAGCTGTGCCCGGACGTGATCCTGATGGACTTGATGATGCCCGAGATGGACGGTATTGCCTGCATCCGTGAGGTCAAAGCCCGACGGGCCGAGGCGAGAATTTTGGTGTTGACCAACTTTGCGGGCGAGGACTTGATCTTTCCCGCCATCAAGGCCGGCGCCGTGGGCTATCACCTGAAAGATTCCAGCCCCGAAACACTTGTGGAGGCCATCCGCCAGGTCCATCGCGGCGAATCGTCGCTTCATCCGCTGATTGCCAAAAAGGTGCTGGAGGAACTGCATCCGCAAGCCGAACAACCCGCGCCCGGCGAACCTCTCACCCAGCGCGAACTGGAAGTGTTGCGCCTGCTGGCGCAGGGATTGGAAAACCGCGAGATCGCTCAGAAACTGGTGGTCAGCGAGGCCACCGTCCGCACGCACGTGAGCAATATCCTGGGCAAGTTGCACCTCGCGAGCCGCACGCAGGCCGCGCTCTATGCCCTGCGCGAAGGCCTTGCGAAACTGAAGAAGGAGTGACGCGCCTCCACATTTTGCGTAGCGTTGGTCATCGCATGGATGAGAAGACCGTTCCAAAAACGGTCTTTTTGTTTGCCCAAAATCCTTCAGCGGGCGGTCGCCAGGCGCGACGTTCTGTTGTAAGCTATGGTGGACGCCCACAAGGCGCGGAGGTGCCATGAAAACCTCAACCACCTTTTCATTTCCGTCCGGCCGGCTATCGGCGCATGTTCACCTGTACAAGGCGGTGCCAGCTTTCTTGCATACTCCGGCCCTTGTTTCATCGCTGCGGATTGCGTCCCATGGACTTCTCCGCGGGCGGCCCGCCCAGGACAGGCAGACCCATGCAGCCCCTTCAACTTTTGCTCGTGGATGACAACCCTCGCGCCCGGCATGGAATGATTGCGCTGATGTCCACCCATCCCGAGATTCGCATCGTGGGCGAGGCGTCCAATGGACGCGAAGCCATCGCTGTCATGGAGGCCGTCCACTCAGACGTGATTCTCATGGATGTGCAGATGCCCGTCATGGATGGCGTGGAAGCCACGCGTCTCATCAAGAGGCGCTGGCCGCGGGTGCGGGTGGTCGCGCTCACGCTCCATCCAAACTATGATGAAAAAGCCCGGCTGGCCGGCGCCGACGCCTTCCTCGTGAAAGGTTGTTCGTCGGAGGAGCTGTTATCCGCGATCCTTGGCATGCACAATGATGCAGATTCGACACAGGAGCATGGATGAACGCAAATTCACAGCAAGTCCTGAAATTTAAAAAGGCGACATCCGCCGGGTAGCGCGCGAAACGGCGGGAACATTGCCATCATTCCAAACCCGCCTGGTTCCCCAATAACCGAAGTGGACTTCCTCATCGTGGAAAAGATTGCTTGAAACATTTTCAGAAACCCAACAAGGATCACCATGAAGAAACTTCCCATCCTCCTGCTCGTTCTCATGGCCGGCAGCGCCTGCCAGAACGCGTCTCCCGTCCCGATGCCCACCCCCACGCCCGTACCGCCTCCCACGCCGACCCTTGCGATCCAAAGCAAGAATCTGATCGAGTGGGCTGACCTGAGCACCGGCAAGGGACCGGTCTACAGCCAGGCCTGGTCTGCGGACGGGAAGTGGCTGGTCACAGCCGACTACGATCAAATCCGCGTCTGGGATGCTGCAACCTTTCGAGAGGCTGGCGTGCTGGAGGGACATACAGATTTCATCTGGGGGCTGGCCTGGTCGCCAACATCGAATCCATTGATTCTGGCCTCCGCCAGTCAGGATGGAAGCGTCCGCTTGTGGGACGCGGAGAGCCGCGCCCAGGTCGCCGCGCTGGAGACGGGGTGGGCGATGTGCGTCGCCTGGTCACCCGATGGGAAGCAGTTGGCGGTCGGCGCGTACAGCGGGGAGGTTCAGGTCTGGGACGCGTCCGCCCGGGAGTTGCTCCACACCTGGAAGAGCAAGACCCGCGCCCCCGTCATCAGCGTGGCGTGGTCGCCGGATGGACAGAGCCTGGCCTCGGGTGAGTTCGGAGGCGAAGTCTACGTGTGGGACGCCGCGTCGGGCGAAATCCGTCAGACGCTGGCGGGATACACCGAAGCGCGGCGGGACGTCAACGGGCTGGCCTGGTCGCCCGATGGCAGGCTCCTCGCCTCGGCGCACCAGGATGGGAAAGTCCGCCTGTGGGACGCGGGGACGTTCGAGTTGATCCGCACCATCGAAGCCCATACCGGCTGGGCGCGCGGCCTGGCCTTTTCGCCGAACGGACTCCTGCTGACCTCCACCGGCGAGGACAAACGCATCTGCCTGTGGGATGTGGCAACGGGGCAGGAATACGCCGAACAACATCACAACCGCCTGCCCGTCTGGAGCGCGTCGTGGTCGCCAGATAGCAAGTATGTTGCCTCGGGCGGCGGCGGGTATGACCAGCCACACGTCGGCGCGACCATCATTTGGAAAGTCCCATAAAAGGAATCGCATGTCCCCAAAACACCTTTTCACCTTTGCCCTGGCGCTCTGCCTGTTGGCGGCCTGCGCTCCCACCCCAGCCCCTTCTCCAACTTTATCGCCCTCTCCGCTCCCGTCTTTGTCTCCATCCGCGGCTCCCATTACGCCCGAACCGACGGAACCGAAGACGACCGATGGCGTGATCGCCTTCTACGCCGATTGGGAGGGCAACCCGGAGATTTACACGCTGCACGCGGACGGAAGCGGGCTGGCGCGTTTAACGAACGATCCCGCCTTCGACGACTCTCCCGCCATCTCGCCCGATGGGACGCGCATCGCCTTCCTGACCGCGCGGCACGATCCTGCACCCAGGTTCCCCAATCTCAAATACGAACTCTACGTGATGGACGTGGACGGCGGGAATCCCCGTCGTCTCACCACCACCGACGCGGTGGAGGATCATCCCGCCTGGTCGCCGGACGGAAGCAGAATCATCTTCGACGCGGATTACGACGCGGACGGTTTCTACGAAATCTACACCATCCAGCCCGATGGCTCGAACCTGACCCGCATGACCTCCAACGCGGCCAACGATCAATTCGCGGACTGGTCGCCGGACGGGGAGCAAATCGCCTTCTCGTCTGACCGCAACGGCAACTGGGACATCTACGTGATGAACGCCGATGGCAGCGACCAGCGTCCGCTAACCGACAGCGCCGATTGGGAACTCTTCCCCGCCTGGTCGCCGGATGGGACGCGCATCGCGTTCAACGCGCTGGTTCCCCGCTCGCGCAACACGGACATCTTCGTGATGAACGCCGACGGCAGCGACGCGCGTCAACTCACCGACACGCCGCGCTTCGACGAGAACCCGGCCTGGTCGCCAGATGGGAGTCAAATCGCGTTCCAAACCGAACGGGATGGGAACTTCGAA
>JBMOMS010000206.1:0-6726 GCA_049324895.1 Chloroflexota bacterium | reverse complement strand
GCAAGCGCCGGTAGTCTGCGGGCGTATCCACATCCAGCAGCAGGGATTGGTCGTGCCAGGGCAGGTATGCGACCGGGTATTTGCTGAACAGCGCCCGCCCGCCGGTATCGCCTTCCAGGTTCAGCAGGTCGGGGAAACAGGCGCGGTCGAACAAGACCGGGTTGGCGCGTCTCTCTTCCAGTACCAGCGGCGCAAGGATAGGGGGCAGGCTTTGGGCGCGCCTTTCGACCAGCGCGCGGATGACTTCCGCGGTCACCTGCGGCTGGTCGGCAAGCAGGAAAACGCCCCCTCCTACCCCCACCCTGCCATTCCCAAAATTCGAAGAATTTGGGGTGTTTGCCCCCACCCTTCCCTCCCCCAAATTCAAAGAATTTGGGGGAGGATAAAGGAGGGGGCCAACCGCCGCCCGCACCGAACTCGCCTGCCCCTCCTGCCATGCCTCGTTGCGGAGGATGGTCACGGGCAGGCCGCGCAGCGCGGCTTCCACGTCAGCGGCGCGGAAACCGGTGATAACAAGCACAGGCCACAGTCCGGCGCGAAGCGCGCTCTGGGCGACCTGTCGCACGAAGGGCTGTCCTTTCCAGTCCAGCAATTGCTTGGGCGCGCCAAAGCGCCTTCCTTCCCCGGCCGCCAGGATGATCCCGGCGATGGGTTCGTGTACGGCGTGGATGCTGCTGTCTGGCGCGTTCCCCAACGAAGCGACCACGACCGCGTCGTATGCTTCCAGCAGGGAGGCCGCCATCCGCGCGGCCTGCGCCTGGAGTTCGGGCGTGTCGGCCTGGTTGAGCAGCGCGATGCGCCGCGCCTTCGATGGGATATTCTTCAGGCCGCCTTCCGGGTGGCAGAGTACGCGGACGAGCGCTTCGGGCGTGACCGGCTCTTCCAGCCCCAGCCCGCCCAGGCGCGCGAAGATTTCCGGGCGGAAGATGTGTTCCTCGCGCAGCGCTTTTCCCAGCCCGCTCAACCCGGCTGTGACGATGACAATCTCCGCAAAGGCCGGGATGGGCGGCTCGTGTTCTGCGGGCGCTTTGAGCGGCAACCTGCGTGAACCGTCCGCTTCGACCAGCAGCGGCAGCCCTCGCGCCTGGCAGGTTTCATGTAGCCGGGCCAGCACTTCGGCGCTCACGGGCCGGGTGCGTTCCCCTTCCACTGGCCCGGTGACCAGGGTCACGCCTTCCAGTCCCTGTTCGAGCGTGTCCAGTTCATTGGGCGTTTCGGCCACGATGTGTCGGTCGGCCAGCGGGATCTGCCAGACGCCCAGGTGCGAACTAGCGGTCACAATGACCGGGGAAGGGAACTGGCGCGCCAGTTGGAACATGGCCGTGGTCTTGCCGCCCGCGCCAACGAAGGCGGTGCAGGCGGGGCTGGAGATGCGCAGTGCGTGGGAGAGGTTCATAAGTTTATTGCAAGCATACAGGAAAACCCCTGTTTAGGCAATGTGCATCGTGCTTGGCGCCCTCGATGGTAAAAAATAATCCTAAATCTGTTGGGTCGAATCGAACTGGTTCGATCTGCAAATTAAACCTTTTAATTTGCGAATCGAAAGGTTTAATCAGGTGAATCTAAAGGTTCGATTCGCAAATTAAACCTTTAGATTCAGGGATCGAACTGGTTCGATCCCGGATTTGCCGGTTTCCCCGTTAGCAAGTCTCGAATTTGCCCACCACCCTCAAGATATCGAACCCTTCTGCAAAATCGCGTTCGGCCAGCGCGCCATGGCGGACCATCGTGGCGCGCAGCAGCGCCGGGTCGAAGTAGTACTTGTCGTGGTAGGTCTTGTACTGTGACAGCGCTTCGATCTTCTTGTCCACATCCTCTTGCGTCACTTCCACGAGGAAGTGCGGGAAGAAGTTGTAACTGGAACGCACCACGTCGAAGCCCAGCACGGTCAGGCCGCGGTAGGCGCGCAGCGCTTCCTGCGTCACCACGTTATGGTCCTGGTGGATGTCGTTCTGGCTGTGGCAGAAGATGATCTGCGGTTTGAATTCGCGGCGCAGTTTGAGCAGGTATTCCAGCACCTCCTGGCGCGCGTCCGGGAACTTGCGCGTCTCGAAGGTTTCGACCAGGTCGTGGTCTTCCGGCACGCCCAGGATGGACATGCTGGCGCGGTGTTCTTCGACCACGTGTTCCAGGTCCGGGTTCTTCTGGTTGTCGGACAGCGTGGCGCACAGGATCTCGCTCCTGCCGCGAATGTTATGGATCAGCGCGCCCGCGCCCAGTTCGATGTCGTCCGGGTGCGCGCCGAGGAAGAGGACTCGTTTGCCGTAGAAGATCATGGTTATTTCGTTGCCAGGATGCCGCCGACCACTTTGGTCATCACCAGTTTGCCGTCGCGCGCGAACCAGCGGGAGGCTACGGCTTCGATCTTGCCGATCAGCGCTTCGTATTCGTCCTTGCCGTTGAACATGGAGGTCCATAGTTTGCGGTCTTCGGAGAGCGAGGCGCGCACGTAGTCAATGAAGGGTTGCACTGCGGGGAAGGTGAGCGGGTTTGCGAAGGTCAGCAGTTTGGTCTTGGAGAAGATGCGTTCGATGGTCTGGTAGATCTCGCCTTTGAAGCGGCTGGAACCGGGCATGGGCGGGATGGGTTGGTTGGCCGCTTCCTTGATGATGTCGTAGAACATCTGCTTGTTTTCGGGCAGCGGACCGGTGACGAACAACCGTCCGCCGGGTTTTAACACGCGGTGCGCCTCGCGGAACGTAAATTCCAGGTCGGAGGCGTAATAGATGGCAAAGGCCGAAGACAGCAGGTCGAAGGTGTCGTCTGGGAATTCGAATTTCTTGTTGAAGTCCAGGAATTGGAAGCGGACGTTCCGGTCGCCGCGTTCGGCCAGTTTGGCGCGCGCTTTGTCGAGCAATTCTTCCGAGAAATCGCCGCCGGTGATGTCCGCTTTGCCTTTCGTATGGTCAGAATACAGGAAACATTGCTTGCCCGCGCCGCAGCCGACGTCGAGGATCTTGTAACCCGGCTGGGGCTGGAGCACGTCCATGTTCCATTCGTCGATGTTACCCGCGCCATACTTCTCGTGGATGTCGATGCGCTTCAAAAGGTCCTGGCTGGTTTCCTGGTAATTGATTTCCATTTTTTCTCCTTTGCAGTGGCGGTGATTATATCCCATCCAAATCAAAATTCAAGGGCTGAATTATGACGCTAAGGTGTAACTTATGATAGAATGACCGCCAACAAAAATTCCTGTCACTGGATTCGCACTTATGAAAAATGTCATCCCTCCCGTCAAAGGTACGCGCGATTTCTATCCCGAACAGATGGTCGTCCGCACCTGGCTGTACGATACCTTGCGCGAAGTGGCCGAGTCCTTCGGCTACCAGGAATGGGAAGCGCCCATCCTAGAAACGCTCGACCTGTACGCCGCCAAATCGGGCGAGGAACTGGTCAAGGAGCAGTCCTACGTCTTCGCCGACCGGGGCGGCGACCAGATCACCCTGCGCCCCGAATTAACGCCCTCCCTGGCGCGGCTGGTGGCGCAGAAACAGGGTCAGTTGACTTTCCCGCTGCGCTGGTGGTCGTTCGGTCCCTTCTGGCGTTACGAGCGCCCGCAAAAGGGGCGCACACGTGAGTTCTTCCAGTGGAATGTGGATATGCTGGGCGCTGATTCGCCCGAAGCGGACGCCGAAAACGTGGCCGTGTTGGCGACCTTTTTCGAGCGCGTCGGCCTGACGCCGGAACAGGTCATCATCCTGGTCAATGACCGGCGGCTGATGGACGCCCAACTCGACAAGTTCGGCGTGCAACAAGCCATACGTCCGGCGGTCTCCTCGTGGATCGACCGGCGCGAAAAACTGGCCCCCGCTGAATGGGAAGCCTATGGCCGGGAGATCGGCCTGGCGGACGCCCAGATCGCCAACCTGAAAGCCATGCTGGACGACAAAGAGCTATGGAAGCAATCGCCCGAGCAGGTGCGTTTCTATCGCGCCATCCAGGCGCTTGGGCTGGGTCATTTCGTCCAGTTCGACCCGTCCATCGTGCGCGGACTGCTGTACTACACCGGCACGGTCTTCGAGGCCTGGGAAGTGGGCGGCGAGATCCGGCGTTCCATCCTGGGCGGCGGGCGTTACGACAACCTGCTGGCCGACGTGGGCGGCGATCCGCTCCCGGCAGTGGGCTTTGCCATGGGCGATGTGGTCATCACGCTCCTGCTCGAAAAATATGGCCTGCTGCCCCAAGACCTGCAAGTCAACCCCGCGCCGGTGCTGGTGACGGTCTTCGACGAAGCGCGCCAACTGGCTTCCCTGCGCCTGGCAGCCGACCTGCGCCGCAAGGGGTTGAACGTGGTCTGCTATCCCGAAGCGATTAAACTGCCCAAGCAGTTCAAGTACGCCGACCGCATCGGCGCGCGGGTGGCGCTGGTGCTGGGGCCCGACGAAGCGGAGAAAGGCCAGGCGGCGGTCAAAGACCTGTCGAGCGGCGAGCAGGTCATCGTCCAGCAGGAGGCGGCTGCGGCCGCCATCCGCAAAATCCTTGCAGGCGCGCCGTCCTGATGGTATAATCCCGCCCTGCGTGGTGGCTGTAGCTCAACGGCAGAGCGCCACACTGTGGATGTGGATGTTGTGGGTTCGAAACCCATCAGCCACCCCTCAGCGCCCTTGCTTCGAGCGAGGGCGCTTTTCATGTGTTGTTGTCCCATCGAGGGATGATATGGGGTTGAAACCCATCAGCCGCCCTAACGCCCTCGCTAAGAGCGGGGGCGTTTCTTTGGAGGAAATGACAATGTGCAGACCCGGCCTGCTTTTTTTGACCCTGGCGTTGGCTGCGCTGGCTTGCGGGACGAGCGCGCCTCAAGCCCAGCCCCCGCTTGCTTCCCCTTCGCTGCCCGCGCCTGTCCTGCAAGCGACTCCTGCGCCCCCGCTGGCCGAAACGGCTTCCGTTCCCCCGATGGCCCTCCCGGCGGCTGACTCCCCAGTCCCGGCGGCCGGCTTGCAGGCTGCTTATGTGAGCGGCGGCAATTTGGGGCTGTGGACCGAGGCCGGCGCGCGCCAGTTGACCTTCGATGGGAGGGTCGTTGCGGCAGCGCTCTCGAAAGACGGCTCCCTGCTATCCTTCATGCGCGGGGCGGAGGTGTGGACAGTCCGCGCGGATGGCTCTGGCGAGCAACTGCTTGCCGCCTTGCCAGGCGACGGCGGCTCGCCGTACTTTGCGCCCAACGGGTCGTTGCTGGCTGTTGCTGCGCCGGATCATATTGTTGTGCTTGACCTGAACACCGGCAGCAACACGACCGTGTTGACGTATCCCGCCATCCCTGGTTTCGTCCCGCAGGTGGCTTGGGCTACCGATTCCTACGGTTTCAAGACCGTCATTCCAACTAGCGCAGAGGGCGGCGCAGCGCAATTGCATTACGTCTTCCCGGACGGAAATGTAGCGAACCTGGGAAGTTTGGACCTGGCGCCTTTGGGCGAGAGTTGGCCGCTCATCTCGCCGGACGGCGGCTATGTCATCTATGCCGCCAGACAGGGCGAAGACGGGCGCTCCCTGATGCTGATGGACGCCAGCGGCGCGACCAGGCCGTACGGCGAGTCGGCCGCGCGTATCCGCGTTGGGGGGTGGTACCCGGATTCGAATCGCTTTATCTATGCTTCCGAACAATCGGGTGGTATTGCGCTTTTCACCGGCAGCGTGGATGGGCAGCCACAGGTGGGCGCTCCCTTCGATCCGTCGCTGGGGCGTTGGGTAGATGCGGAGCGTTACCTGTTGCTGGAAAACGGGACTCTGTCTCTGGGCGACCTGGGCGGCGGGAAATGGGCTATTGCCAGCGGGGTGCAAGATTACGTCGTTTCTACCCCTTGACTCTCCCCTGGCTGGAGGTTGTATAACATGGGCATGGAGGCTTCCAGATGATCCGGATCGGAGACTTCTCTAAACTCAGCCAGGTTTCGATCAAGACCCTGCGCTATTACGATGAGATGGGCCTGCTCAAGCCAGTGGATGTGGACCGCTTCAGCGGCTATCGTTTCTACGAGTACGCCCAACTGGCGCGCCTGAACCGCATCCTTGCCTTGAAGGATCTGGGCTTCTCGCTGGACGAGATCCGCAAGTTGCTGGACGAGCATGTGTCCGCGGAACAACTGCGGGGGATGCTCAAACTGCGGGAAGCGGAGAGCAGGCAGAAGGTCCAGGAAGAGGCGCAACGCCTGGCGCGCATCGAAGCGCGGCTGAGACAAATCGAACAGGAGCAGAACATGTCCAAATATGATGTTGTCATCAAGAAAGTCGAGCCTGTCAGGGTGGCTTCCCTGCGCGGCGTCGTGCCGACCCCACCCGACCAGGGACGTTTGTGGAGGGAATTGGAAGGCTATCTCGCCATGCAGCGCGTCCGCCCGGTCGGGCCGTGCTTTTCGCTGTACCACGATGAAGAGTATAAGGAGCGGGATTGGGATATCGAGGTATGCGAGCCCCTGGCAGAAGCGGTGGCTGCCAGCAATAAAGTAAAGGTCTATGAATTGCCCGGCGTCGAGACGATGGCCTGCACGGTGCATGAAGGGCCATTCACCAGCCTGGGCGAGGCGTATGACGCTGTGATGCGCTGGGTGGACGAGAACGGCTATGCTATTGCCGGCCCGATCCGCGAGGTGTACCTGCGCGAAGCGAAACACGGCAGCCAGACCGACCCGCAAACTGTAACCGAGATCCAGGCGCCTGTGAAGGAGGTTTGACGCGCCTCGGCAAAGATCGGGTATGTCAATCGTCAGGGGGGCCGTTGCCCAGGCCCCC
>JBMOMS010000205.1:35946-50004 GCA_049324895.1 Chloroflexota bacterium | reverse complement strand
CTCCAACCGCATATCGTCGCGCGCCGTCACGATCAACTCCTCGCGCAGGTAATGCTTGGTCGGCTCGGTGCCGCGGATGAAAACACCCTGCGCCGTTTTGGTGGGTTGGATGATGTAACCGGCATCCACCAGCGCCTCGGCCTCGCGCGGCGACTTGCCCTCCTCCCGCCGGTACCACTCCGTTTCGCGGAAGTAGCTGTACAGCAGCGACTCCACCGAAGGCACATTCAGCACCAGGTGCCCGCCGGGCTTCAGGCGCGAGGCCATCCCGCGCAGGAAATTCATCCGCAGTTCGGGGTCGGGCATCAGCACCGCGTTGAGCGACACGACCACATCCACCATCGGCAGGTGCTCCACCGGCTGGGACAAATCCGCCTGGGCGATCTGGACGTTGGGCAGGCCCTCGCAGCGTTTGCGGGCGGCCTCCAGCAGCCTGTCCGAAAAATCGTACGCATACACGCGGCGGAATTTTTCCGACAGGTAGGGCAGCACCTTGCCCGGGCCGCAGCCGAAATCGGCCACGTCCTTTTCGGGCGAGGCGAAACGCTTCACCTGCTGTCCCACCGTTTTCGAGCGGCCGTAGGTGAAAGCGTCGATGACGTGCTCGTCGTACTCGTGCGCAAATTCGTTCCAGTAGTTGACGTCCATGCCCTTTGATATTCCTTTAGCGACTGGACCCCAAAGGTTTTCAAAACCTTTAGGGTCCATGAATTTTCCCTATCTTACATCCGCGCGCGGGAAACGACAAGGATTTTTACAATTTGACCGCCCGCGTCGCCATGTAGGTGGGCAGGTGGCGGCTCAGGGCGAGGTACGAGTGATGATCCTCGTACACCCCGACGATGGCCAGCCCCGCCTCGGTCTGACCCGCCAGCTGGTCGCTGAACGAATGCCCGAACTCGGCGGGACGGTTCTGGCTGCGCAGGCCCTCCTCGCCGTACACCTCGAAATCCGAATAGGGAATGCTGTGCCGGACGATGAAATTGCCCTTTTCCAACTCCTCGAAATCGAAGATGTACACGCTGGGCTGCATGAAGCCCGCCAGCAGCGCGCCGCCCTTGCGCAGCACGCGCGCCGCCTCCCGCCATACCGGGCGGATCTCGTGGATGAACAGGTTCGAAACGGGATGAAAGACCAGGTCGAAGGACGCATCGGCGAAGGCCGAGAGGTCGCGCATGTCGCCCTCCACGGTGCGAATGTCCAGCCCCTCGCGTTCGGCCACCTGGCGGTCGCGCGCCAGTTGGGCGGGCGAGTTGTCGAAGATCGTCACCTGCGCGCCCGCCGCCGCAAAGACCGGCCCCTGCTGCCCGCCGCCGCAGGCCAGGCCGAGGATGCGCAAGCCCTGCATGGGCGGGAACCAGTCGCGCGGCACGGGCACATTCTCGGTCAGCAGCACCGACCAGTCTCCCGCGCGGGCGCGCGCGATGACCTCGGGGCTGACGGGCACAGTCCACGGGTTGCCCGCCTGCGCCTGCTCGTCCCAGGCGGCGCGGTTGAAAGCTCGGATGTCGGTCATGGGTTCTCCTTTGGGCCTGACGGTCCTCGAAATGTTGGGGCATGCACCGGAGTCCCGAAGTTCTACTTCGGGATACCGCAAAATGCTGGAATACCCACCGGAGTCCCGAAGTTCTACTTCGGGATACCGCAAAATGTTGGAATATCCACCGGAGTCCCGAAGTTCTACTTCGGGATACCGCAAAATGTTGGAATATCCACCGGAGTCCCGAAGTTCTACTTCGGGATACCGCAAAATGCTGGAATATCCACCGGAGTCCCGAAGTTCTACTTCGGGATAAAATTCTACTTCGGGATAAAATTCCACTTCGGGATAACGCGCAGGTGGAACATGCGCGCTCCAAAATGGAGGCCAGGAAGATACGCCTGGCGGTCAAAAAAACAGCCGCACTGCAAATGCGGCTGGCGGTTTCGAACGGGCCTGGACTTAACGGCTTTCCTCGATGATCTTGCGCACATCCTCGGCGTGCTCCTCTTCGTGCGGGCCGAGCAGGTATACCAGGTCTTCGAGCGTTCCATCGCCGCCCCACGGCAGGGTGGCGGGTTGCGTCACCTTCTCCGCGGGCAGCGCGCGGATCGCCTCCAGCAGGACACGGCGGGTTTCCAGGTATTCGCGCTGGATGTGATCGTAACTCAAGCCTTCGCGGGTCGAGACCGTCTCGGCGTTGTACACGTCCGCCCCGCGCGCGGCTGGCGTGGGAGGCTCACGGCCTTCCGCCAGGGCCTTGATGAGCGCAATCAGGGCATCATCCCAGCCTGCCAGGTGGGCCAGAATCTCGCGGATCGTCCACAATGGGTAAACCTTGCGATTCTTGTCGATCTCATCCAGGTGTTCGAGCATCTTCGCGCGCGATGTTTCAAGGCGTTCGACCAGGGTTTGACGTATGTCCACAGGGAATTCCTTTCTGCGTAATTCTTCGACATGGACGCGATAACATACAGATATTTTACATGCAGATCACATCCGCGTAAACCAAACCGCTACAATGGGAGAATAGGAGATTGAAATGAAAGCAATGCGACTCGTCCTTCCGCTCTTGATGGCCGGCCTGGCCTGCTCCTTCCTCACCCCGCAGGAGGCGGCCCCACTCCCCGCCCTGCCGCCTGCTTCCGTTACCCCCGCCGCCTCAGCCCCCACAGCGCAACCCGTTTCCCCCGCGCCCGCCGCCGACTCCCTGCTCTACATCTCGGGCACCACCCACATCGAATCCGCGCCCAAATCCTGGCCCGACCCCGAAACCTTCCTGGCCTTCCTCCAACAAGTGACGGATCTGGGCCTGCGCTGGTCGGTCGGCGCGGATGTGGGCTGGCTGGAAGGCGAACCGCGCGCCGCCGGGATCATCCAGCAATCCGAAGCCCTGGGCGTGCAGTGGGACGTTCACACCCACGCCGTACAGGACCGCGCCCGCGCCGCCGCCCTCATCACCCAACTGGGCGGCCACCCCACCTCTGTCGTCTCGGGCATGTTGGTCGACGAATGGGACGCCATGCGCCAGCCGCTGACCTACCAGGGCTACACCTGGACCCCGCAGGTCCTGTGGGGCGGCACCAACTGCCCCGGTCACCGCCCCGGTTGCGACGACCTGGCCGCCGGCCTGTGGATTCCGCTCGGCAGCGGCCAGTACCAGGTCCACGACCCGAACGGGACACTGATCCGCGTGGGCGGCGGCACGCATCAACTGGCCGACGGCCTGGCCCTGGCGCAGGCCCTTGCAGACGGGCGCTACGATTATCCCGTCATCAGCTTCACGCTCATGGTCATGCCGTCCACGCTGCGCATTGTCGAAAGCGCCGACGGCATCGAACAGATCGCCGCTTTCGTCCGCCAGATGCAGGCCTACCCCTTTGTGCGCTGGGCCACCATCGCCGAGACGGCCCAGGCCTGGCAGGAAGCGGGACGCGTCCCCAGCCGCATCGAAATGCCCTAACTCGGACAAGTCGGGACCAGGCAGGTTCACCGCACAGGCCACTGGGGGGAAAGGGTTCTTCGCTTTTAAGCGCGTTGGGCCGACGGCGTAAACGTCGGCCCAACAAAAGTGAG
Source organism: Chloroflexota bacterium (assembly GCA_049324895.1). Taxonomy (GTDB): domain Bacteria; phylum Chloroflexota; class Anaerolineae; order Anaerolineales; family Villigracilaceae; genus JACPVF01. Next base: position 46,448 of record JBMOMS010000205.1, on the reverse strand, counting down.
GAGGGTATTTTGTGTCAATCCGCCGCGGCAGGTTCAGGTAAAAATCCCGGGGCGGGGGAGTGGTGCAGCTTGTGCAGCAGCAGGTAGCCCAGCGTGGAAATCGTCCCGACTGTGCCGCAGGCCAGCCACAGCAGGTTCGGGTCGAAATTGTCGAGCACGATGCCGGCCAGCAGCGGGCCGACCGCAAAGGCCAGGCCCCAGGTGAGACCCGAAACGGCCATGTAGCGTCCGCGCATTTCTTCGGGGGCGAGGCTGGCCACCAGGGTCTGCCCAAAGGGCGAGACGACCATCTCGCCGACCGTGATGATGACCATCGCCAGGACGAACATGGCCATGCCCGCAACGAATCCGTACATCGCAAAGCCCAGGGCGTAGAGCGCCGTGCCGACCGCCATCATAATCATCGGCTTCTGCTTTTCGAGTTTGCGTGTCAACCAGAACTGGATCACCACTACCATGGCGGCATTCAGGCTGAGCAGCCAGCCGTAATTCACCTCGGGTACGCCGTGATGGTCGCGCAGGTAGACGCCCAGGGTGGTGTTCATGTTGATGTAGACCACCACCTGCAGGAAGGTCACCGCCAGGAAGGCCAGGAAGACCGAGTCGCGGAAGACCCTGCCATAGCCTGCGAAGGTTTGCAGCATGGTCTCATGCTTGGCGTCGGGATGTGGAGCGGGTTTGGTCTCGGGCATGTAGAAGTGGACGATCAGGGCTGCGAGGATGCTGATGACCGCGTCGGTGATGAAGAGCGCCAGGTACGAGCGCGTCGCCAGGAAGCCACCGATGGCTGGCCCGATCACCACCGCCAGGTTGAAGATCACGCGGATGATGCCGTAACCCTGCGGGCGCTTCTCGGCGGGCAGCACATCGGCCACGATGGCCTCGTGCGCGGGGCCGCCGACCGAGCCCAGGATACCGACGAAGACCGAGAGGGCGGCGAAGACCATCAGGTCATTTACCAGGCCCATGACCAGCGCGCTGAGCGAGGACATCACCAGGCTGAAGATCAGCATGGATTTGCGGCCCATGCGGTCGGTCAGCGCGCCGCCGATGGCGCTGCCGATGAAGCCTGATATCGAGAACAGGGCGAACAGTCCGCCCACCTGTGCCATGTTGATGCCGAATTTCTCGGTCAGGTACAGGGCATAGAATGGAAAGAGCAGCGAGCCGCCCAGGCGGTCGATGAAGACGACCGCCGAGTAAACCCAGAAGGCGTGCGGGAATTCGCGGTAGGTCGCCTTTAATTTTTCGAGTTGTTTTTGCATTCTTCTCCAATATAATACCCACGGGTGAAAATTGCGCATTCCACACCTCTAAAAAAGCGCAGTTTTCACCCGAGTGCGGTATAAAACGAGCAAGCGCGGGATGCGGACTTAAATCCGCATCCCTTTGCCGACGCGGGCGAAGCTGCCGCGCGTCGCAGCGGGGATCTCGTAGCGGCAGCGCAGTTCCCTGCCCGTGACGATCATCCAGTTGGCCAGGTCGATCATGGCGCGGCTGAACAGGCCGGGGCGGTGGATGCGGAAGCTGGTCCGCTGCGCCTGTTCGGCTTCCTTGAGGATTTCCTGGCGGTGCAATTCAATAACGTATTCTAAATTCGGCTGATACATGACAATCTCCTTTCATCCGAGCGAGGTATGCGAACGGCCCAGCAAAAAGGCGGAAACCGCCTTCAAAGTTTTCTCGATACGGTCACGGTTCAGGCTGTAGATTTTTGCGCCGTTGACTCTCCTTTCCTGTAGGAATCCAGCCGCGGTCAACTGAATCAGGTAACGCGAGACGCTGGGCTGGCTGAGGCCTGTGGCGTCGATCACCTCGGGCGCGCGCATTTCACCGCGCTCCGCGATCATTTGCAGAATGTTGAGGCGGGTATCGTCGGCCAGGGCCGAGAGGCGGGCGACGATCTCGGCCCGTTCCAGGGCGGGGATGCGTTCCTCTGCGCTTTCGGGCTGGCGCGCGCCAAAGTAGACGATCAGCCCGTTGCCGCTGTGCGCGCGCTGCAGGTAGGGGCCGATGTGCGCATTGGGTATGAAGAGCAGTTCCTCGGACTTTTCGAAGGACTTGGCCCACTGGGACTCGTCCAATTCCTGGCCGGTGACGAAGCGCGCCGCTTCGATGCGCGACATACTGCCCAGGTCGACCTTCTGGAAGGCCCGCGCCGACTCTGCCAGCATGGGCTGGACGCGCTGCCACTCGGGTTCGAGGTGATTCTTCCAGACCCAGCGCAGGTGGCTGACGATCAATTGCTTGAGGGCGGCGGGGTCGAGCACGTATTCGTAGGCGCGGGTTTCGAGTTCCACGTCGATGTTTTCTTCGCCAAAGCGGCTCCTCAGGAATGCGAGGTAGTTTTCAGTCGAGGAAAGCACCTCGTCCCAGTTCACCGTGGCCGTGCAGTCGATGGGGGCAGACTCGGGATTGAAGATCGAGGCGTAGGAATTCAACAAGCGTTCACGCAGGGCCGAAGGGGGCTGGCTTTCCAGGTGGTCAATATAGTCTGTGAAAGTATCATGATGTTTCTCGGGAACGACGGCGTAAAAGAAACCGAGCATCACCAGTTTGTGGCGCATGAATTCTTCGCTCGAAATGGCCGCATGGAAACGGTTGATCCACTCGTGGATGCCCGGGTCCTGGTCGTGTTTGGCGGCCAGCAGCAGGCTCATGAAGCCGTTTGAGGCAGGCTCCACAGAGACGGCGATTCCGTTCGGGTCGGCGGTTTTTTCGAGCTTGAGGGTGAAGGGGGCCATGTTTCTTTACTCCATTTATTTACTTATGCAATATATTGAATAATGTGTATATTTTAATCACAAGGCGGATTTTGTCAAGGGGGAAATTTGCACATTCCCCGCCCTAAAAAACGCAATTCCCTGGCGCTGCCCGCTACCGCCGCAGGAATGCCGCGAGCATCCGCGCAGCGATTCTGTGGTTGACGGTGCGAAACGGCAGGGTAGTGTGTGACCGCGCTGGGTATAAAAAAACCGCCGGTATGTCCGGCGGGCAGGAGGATAGCCAAAATTTGTGGGCCGCGACTACGGCCACAGCCAGGCAGGCGACATGCCGTCGCTCCACTCCGTCACCTGGCCGCTCTCGACCTCGATCAGAAACAGGCGCGGCTCCGAAAGCGGCTCGTTCAGCAGAAACCCGTGAACCAGCAGAAAGCGTCCATCCGGCGACCAGGCCAGCCCGTCGTGGATCACAGCCGCGGCATCCGTCAGGGCGCTGGGGTGGCCGCCGTCCGCGTCCATGCGCCAGACCTGGTCGCCCAGCGTCCCATCCAGCTTGCGGCGGATGACGGCGATCTGCGTCCCGTCGGGGGAGTAGGCCGCCAGCCCGTCTTCGAGCGTCTCATCCCGGGTCAGAATCTGCGCCTCCCCGGTCGCCAGGTCGAACTGGTACAGCCGCGTCACGAACAAATTGCCTTGCGCGTAGCCATCATTGAACAGCAGCCGGTCGCTGGCGGGCGACCAGAACGCGCCGCCGCTCATCTGGCTGGGTACGCGCAGGGTTTCGCCCGTGTCCAGGTTTTGCAGGTGAATGCCCCCGCCCGGCACGCTGTAACTCAGCCATTGCCCGTCGGGCGACCAGCGCGGGTTGTAGCCGGGCAGCTGCACATCCTGGAAGACCGCCGCCGTCTGGCCCGTGGTCAGGTCCACCCAGGCCAGCGTCGTCCACGAGGTCGTATCGCCGCCGCCCAGGCGCAGGCTTTCGTAGATCACCTGCCGCCCGTCGGGCGACCAACTGGCGCGGCTGCACAACGCGCCGCCGCAGTTTACCAGTTCGCGGGTCGCGCCGCTCTCCAAATCCAGCAGCCACAGGTCGGTGCCCGCCCCGGGCCGATAGGTGACGTATACCACCTGGGATTGGTCGGGGGAAAGCGCAAAACTGCCCACCCCGTTGGGCGCATCGGTCAGCTGGCGGATTTCGCCGCCCGCCGCGGGTTGGAGGCAGACCTGGTTGACCTTGCCGTCGTTCTTCGAGAGGAACAATACCCGCGCCTGGTCCAGCGCGAAGGGCGGCAAAACCAGCGCGGAGCCTGGGCCTGATTCCGTTTCCGCGGCCTGACTCTCCGCCCGCACCTTGCCCACCGCGCCGACCGTCAGCGCCAGCCCAAGGGCCGTCACCACCAGTGCGCTGACGATGGGCATGGCCGGCGCGAATCGGCTGAAGGCGTCCAGGCGGTCGAACAGGCGGCGTCCATGCACCATCAGCAGGCCGATGGCGATCAGCACCGCGGCCAGTCCGAGGCTGAAGGCCACGATCAGCGCCAGCCCCAGCAGGATGCGGTTGATGGCAATCGCCACCAGCAGGATCGCCACCGCGTCGGGGCAGGGCACCAGCCCGCCGCTGATTCCCAGGGTGATCAACGAGCGCCAGGTCAGTTGATCGGGCACCTCGTGCGTGTGTAGGCCGCTCCCGTGGTCGTGGGTGTGCCCGTGCTCATGGTCATGGTCGTGATGAGGATGCTCGTGCTCGTGCGAATGATCGTGATCGTGGTCATGCCCGTGAGAATGATCGTGATCGTGCGTCGACCCGCCCCTGCGCCACTCGCGGATGCGCTGCCAGAGCAGGCCCGCGCCCAGGGCCAAAATCAGCGCGCCCGAGAGCACTTCCAGAATCGGGATCAGGCGGGTGGGCAGGAAGTAGCGCGAAGCCAGCAGCGTGACCAGCCCCAGCAGGAAGACCGAGCCGGTATGCGTCAACGTGACGATGCTGCCCAGCGCCACGGCATGACGGGTCGTGCCGCGCGAGCCGACCAGGTAGGCCGCCACCACGGTCTTGCCGTGACCGGGCGTCAGGGCGTGCAGCGCGCCCAGCGCCAGTGAGATGCCCAGCGCCAGCAGGTAGAACGGCAGGGACAGGTTTTGCTGGTGAACCAGGTCCGTCAGGATGTCCTGCGGCGTGCTGGTTTGCAGTTCGGGGATGACCTGCTCCACCGCGCGGGTGACAGAATCCTTCTCCTGTCCGGCCGGCAGGGCGGGCTTGCCGCTGTCCCAATCCGTCAGCAGGCTCGATTCGTCCGCCGCGCCCTCGCGTTTGCGCACCACCTCCACGGAAAGGTCGCCGCCGTTCTGGGCGGGCGTCCGAAAGGCCGCCTCTCCCAACGCAGACAGGTAGAACCAGTTGATCGAGGTCTGGCGCTCGAAGTCGTTGAACAATGCCAGGGTCAGAGAGTCGGGCGTGGAGGCGGGCCAGTTTGCGCTCAGCGCCAGGGTGATGAAGGCGCGCCCGCCTTGCAGGTCGTCGAGGCTGGCCGGGAACTGGGCCTGGTCGAGGGTCAGGGGCAGGGGCGCGCCATCGACGCGGGCAGAGAACTGCGCGGCGGCGGCTTCTCCCCAGGCGCTGGCCTCGTCGGTTTCGATGCTCCCATTTTGGTTCGCGTCGGTCCTGTCCCACAGATAGCGCGCCAGCAGCGGCCCCGGGCGGATGACCCAGCCCAGCGAGACGCCCTCCGCAGTCAGCGTCAGGTCAAAGGTCTGGAAGTACATATCCGCGGGGTGGGCGGCGGCGCGCGTCCCCGGCTGGGTGGCCATCCAGAGCGCGATTAAAAGCAAAACCAGGCGCACAAAGCGTTTCATGAACTTCACCTATCGGTCCGTGAAACGAAGTGCGCCTGGCATGTTCGGTTGTATCGGAAGGTTTATTGCGAAGGTGTGCCCTTGACGGCCACCCCGACCCAGGAGAAGACCCACTTCTCGCTGGCCGCGCCCGAAGGGGTGTAGACCGCCTGGCCCTGCTCGTCGGTGCCCGTCTGTCGCACGGGAACGACCCACCAGCGCAGCACGTGCGCCACGTTATCCTTCGGGCGGAAGGAGGTGGGCACGATGTACTTGGTGTCGGTCACGTAATCGGTGATGCGTTCGCCCTGGTCGCTGGTCACGTCCACGATCACGACCTGGTAGGCCTCGCCCTCGCGCAGGGTGCCGACCGAAGCCCATTGCAGGGTCACGACATCGTTGGCCAGGTTGAAGGCTGCGCCATCCGCCGGCAGCAGCAGGTTCGGGGCCGGGTAGGGCGGCGGGATGGTGGCGGTGGGCGAAGGCCCGGCCGTGGCGGCGCGCGCGCACAGCGGGATGGTCAAGGTCTGGCCGACGAACACGTTGTCGGTCGAGAGCCCGTTGTAATCCTTGATGGCCTGCATCGACACGCCGTAGTTGAGGGCGATGCTGGAGAGCGTGTCGTTTTCCTGCACGGTCACGTTCACGCGGTCGCAGGCCAGCATGGTTTGTGTGGCGGGCAGGGGTGTGTTGGTGGGCAGGGGCGCGGGCGTGGCGGTCGGGAAGGGCACCTTCAGGGTCTGGCCAACCACCAGGTCGGTGCATTGGCTGGACAGGTTGTTCAGCACGATGATGGCCTGGGTGGAGACGTTGAAGGCAAAGGCGATCCCGCCGCAGGTGTCGCCGGCCTTGACGGTGTACTCGAAGGGCGGCTGCTCCGTGACGGTGGGCATCGGCGAGGGGATCAGCGTTTCGGTGGCCGTGGCGCTGGCCGTTGGGCTGGAGGTGGGGCTGGGGATGGGCGTGGGTTCGGTCACTTGGCCCGTGGTTTTCAGGGTGAAGAAAATTGCCACTGCGCCGATGGCAATCAGCACCACTACAATTCCCAGCGCAATCGGCAGGCTGAGGGTGATCTCGGGCATGCGCGAGGCCCGGACAGACTGCTCCGCCTTTTTGGCGAGCTTGGGTTCGGGTTTCGCACCCAGGTCCGTGCCGCACACCAGGCAGCGTGTGGCGTTCTCGCTCAACCGCGTGCCGCAGGTTGGGCAGATTTTTGTCTTTTGTTGTGATACGTTTTCAGGGCTCATACGGGCGGGGATTATACCATTGAACTATGAGGGGCGATTGGCGCTGCTTCCGATACGGAAAGGGCGGGTTGGGGGCGTTGTCGGCCGGGCCGATGCAGGGCGGAATTAATTCCGTCCCACGGAACGCCGCCAGGTAATGATCTTCGTGCTTGTTTCTCGATCATCATTGCGAATTGGCAGGCAGCCCCGCTTCTAGGCCCCGCTTGATCTGCTGAACCAGTTCGGCGTGGGCGGTTTTGGCCTGTCCGAAGGCGTAGCCGAACAACAGGTCGGGGGCCTTGAGCGTGATGGTTTCTGTGAAGCGCGTGCCCGTTCCCTCGGGCAGGCAGGTGCTCAGGTTGGTGACGTAGGTCTGCGGCGATTGGTAGGCCTCAGTCAGGACCTCCCGCTCGGTGGCGCGCAGCACGTCGGCGCGGTAGACGATCTTGAAGCGGAACGGCCCGAACTGCAGCCGGTCGGTGATGAAGTAGCGGCGCAGCACGCCCTCGGGCGCGGGCGCCTCCTCGATCTTGACGATCAGCGGATGGAACTTCGACTGGTTGCGCAGGTCTGCCAGGAAGGCGGCCACCTGGGCGGGCGGGGCGGCGATGTACACCTCGTAGGAAAAACTGCCCTGCTTCATTTGCCCTCTTCCGCCCCGGCGTGAGGCGTGGTGCGGCTGGCCAGCGAGGTGACCAGCACCTTGTCCACGCGGTTGCCGTCCATGTCCATGACCTCGAAGGTCAGGGTGTTCCACTCGAACTTGTCGGCGGCCTGGGGCACGCGGCCCAGCGAGGTCATCATGAACCCGCTCAAGGTCTCGTACTCGGATTCGTGCGGCATGGTGCGCAGGTTGAAGATCTCCTTGAAGTCGTCCACCGGCAACATGCCGTCCAGCAGCCAGGAGCCGTCCTGGCGCTGCGTGGCCTGGGGTTGCACTTCGAAATCGCCGACGATCTCTTCGATGATGTCGTTCAGGGTTAGCAGGCCCTGCAGGCTGCCGAACTCGTCGATCACCAGCATCAACTCGCGGTTCTGTTCCTTGAAGATTTCCAGCGCGCGCGAGGCAAAACTGGTCTCGGGGATGTACAGCGCGGGGCGCAGTTTGGCTTTCAGGTTGATCGGTTCGCCCGCCAGGCTGGGCACGAGCAGGTCGCGCGCCTTGACGATGCCCAGCACCTTGTCCAGGCTGCCGTCGCAGACGGGGAAGCGCGAATACTCACTCGCGGCGATCTTTTCCAGGATCTCGTGGGGCGAATCGTTGATGTCCAGCCAGACGATGTCGGTGCGCGGGGTCATCAGCGAGTACACGCGCTGGTCGCCCAGGCTGAACACGCCTTCGACCATATCCTGCTCGGACTCTTCGAAGACGCCCGCCTGGGTGCCCTGGTCGATCAGGACCTGTAATTCCTCTTCCGTAATCGGCGGTTCCAGCGAGGGACGGATGCCGATCAAGCGCAGGACCAGGTCGGTTGCGGCGCTCAGCAAGTTGATCAGCGGGTAGAAGAGCCTGGATATGAACAGCATGGGGCCGGCCACCGCGCGCGCGATCTGTTCCGGGCTGTGCAGCCCCAATCGTTTCGGCACCAACTCCCCGAGCCACAGCGACAGGACCGTGATGATCAACACCACAATCCCAAAGGCAATTGGCTGGGCATACTCGGCCAGGAATGCGATTTTGAGTAATTCTGCCGCCAGGAATTCCGAGAGCGTCGCGCCGCCCACCGCGCCCGAGAGCACTCCGATCAATGTGATGCCAATCTGAATGGTCGAAAGGAAGACGTTGGGTTTTTCGATCAACTTAAGCGCAGTTGCGGAAGCCAGGTCGCCCTCTTCCATGCGGCTTTGAAGCCTGGCCTTGCGCGAGGCCACCAGGGCTGCTTCGGACATGGAGAGCACCCCGTTGAGCAGAATTAAAAAAGCAATGACCAAAATCTCACTGAGTGAATTCATTGTATGTCTTTCCGACAGGTTGTTGCATCTGCATGACTTGCGTCGCAGGGGAAGCCCAAGACTCCATCCCCCCGATTGGATTTGACGATGACGATGAGGGCGGCATGGCCGCGCCCCAGGTTGATAGGTGACAGGGCGTGTCTGACATGAGCGATTTCGGCAGGACTCCTTTCCCTGCCTGCTGTATTTTACCTTACTGATGTTACGCGGTGGCGCGAGATTTATCTCGCATTTACAGGCGACATGAATGTCGCGCTACGGGGAAACTGCGTAACATCAGTTACCTTATAAGACTTCGGAGGCCCGACCTGGCGCGCCCAGGGGTGCGGGTTTGCCAGGCCTCCGCAGGGGGACCGTGTTTAGCGGACCTCGATCCCGCTTCCGTCCTGGACGGTCCCCACGATCCAGACGGGTTGTCCCAACTGCCGCGCGCGCGCCTCGAAGGCGGGCAGCTTGTCGGCGGGGACGCCCAGCAGCAGGCCGCCGCTGGTCTGTGGGTCGTACAAGAGCATTTGCGACGGCTCGTCGATGCCCTGGGCGAATTGGACGCGCGGCCCAAAATGGCTCATATTGTCGAAGGCGCCGCCGGGGAAGATGCCGCGTTCGGCGTATGCGCGCGCCCCGCTCACCAGTGGGACTTTGGCAAGCTCGACGTGCAGCGAGACGCCCGAGGCCGCGGCCATTTCCAGGGCGTGCCCGAGGAAACTGAAGCCGGTGATGTCGGTGCCGGCGCGCAAGTTAAATTCCAGCGCCAGCTCGGAGGCGGAACGGTTCAGGCGCTTCATCCACGTCACCACTTCCTGCACGTCCTGCGCCTGCGCCTTTTGTTGTTTGAGGGCCGTGGTTGTGACGCCGAAACCGAGCGGCTTGGTCAGCACCAGCGCGTCGCCGGGTCGCAGCCCGCCCTTGGTAAGCGCCTTTTGCGGGTCGACGAAGCCGATCACCACCAGGCCATACTTTGGTTCCTTGTCCTGGATGGTATGCCCGCCCGCAATGACCACGCCCGCCTCGCGCGCCTTCTCCGCGCCGCCGCGCAGGATCTCGGTGGAAATCTCCAGCGGCAGGTCGGGGGGCAGGGCGGCGATGTTCAACGCCAAAAACGGACGCCCGCCCATGGCGTACACGTCCGAGAGGCTGTTGGCCGCCGCGATGGAGCCGTAGTCGCAGGCCTCGTCCACCACGGGCGTGAAGAAATCGGTGGTGACGACCAGCGCGCGCGAATCGTCCAGCCGCCAGATGGCAGCATCATCGGGACCCTCCAGCCCCACCAATAAATCGGGGTAGGCTGTGGGATCGAAAACATCCTGGATTGGGCGCAGCACCTGCGCCAGCGCGTCTGCGCTTAGTTTGGACGCTCAGCCCGCGCAGGCCGAAAGCGAGGTCAGGCGGATCTGCCGCCCGGAGGGGTGGGTCTCGTTCAAACAGGTCTCCAATAGGAGACCCTAAGGGTTTCACAAACCCTTAGGGTCTGGAAATGAGATTACTCCGCCGGGATGACCGGCGTGGTGGGCGTGGTGTTCGGCAGCGGCAGGATGAACTGGTTGCCGGTTGGGATGAAGATGGTCTGCACGCCGGGCGCCAGCTTGAGGATGTACTGGTATTGCAGCAGGAGCGGATTCTCGGCCAGCACCTTGGCGATCAGGGCCAGGGCCTGGGCTTCGGCTTCCGCTTCGATGATGCGGGCCTGGGCCGCGCCCTGCGCCGCGATCACGGCCGCATCGGCCTGGCCCTGGGCGGTCTGGCGGGCCTGTTCGGCCTCGGCCTTCTTTTG
>JBMOMS010000205.1:0-35846 GCA_049324895.1 Chloroflexota bacterium | reverse complement strand
CCAGATGGCCAGCCCCACGGCCAGCACAATCCATAAAATGCGGCCGTTGAAATTGACCCTTCCACGGGCAAAGTTTTGATTGGACATATTCTCCTCCGAATCTGATAACGATGAATGACCTATTATACTTGCTTGTCCCGCGCCTGGAAGCGTGATAGCATCGGGACATGCACAGCGACCAGGGACAACTGCTCGAACTGTATTATGACACCGAACGGGCCGCCGCGCGGATTCTCTGCCCGCCCCAGCTGGTCCCCGCGCCCGGGCAATACCTGCTGGCCCACGACGGCTCCGACTCCCCCCTGGCGGTTTCCGTTTTCCCGGCCGGCCCCGCCGTGGACGGATTCCTGGCCGCGCCGTCCCTGCCGCGCGCCTGGACTCCTGGAACTCCACTCCATCTACGCGGTCCGCTGGGACGGGGGTTCAGCCTTCCGTCCGCGGCGCGGCGCGTGGCCCTGCTGGCCTGGGACGATTCTCCCGCGCGGCTGCTGGCGCTCCTGCCGCAGGCGCTCGGCCAGGGAGCAGCCGTGACCCTGGTCTCCCGGGCCACGCCGCAGGAACTGCCCGCCGAGGTCGAAGTCCAACCCTTGCGGGCCTTGGACGAAGCGCTGGCCTGGGCCGACTTCCTGGCCGTGGATGCGGGGCGCGAGTCCCTGCCCGGGCTGAGGTCCCGGCTTGCGGCGTGGAATCAGGCGGCGGTACAGGTCCTCGTCCGCGCGGAGATGCCCTGCGGCGGGCTGGCCGAGTGCGGCGTCTGCGCGGTGCGCGTCCGCAGCGGCTGGAGGATGGCCTGCAAGGAGGGTCCCGTATTCGATTGGAGTGAACTGCGGGGTTGAAACGTCGCCCGCCTTACGGCCCCGCCCGCAATTCCCGAAGGGGCAGCGGCGCGGCAGGCGGCATGGCCCTGGCCTCGATTTCGTCAAGCCGACCTCGGAATTGTCAGGCTGCCGGATCGTCCGATGCGGGAACGCAAGGCAGGGGGGCGCTCCTGTGTTATTTTGCGGATGGCCTGGCGTGCGTTCTCAAGATTTGAGCGCTTGCAGGATGGTCATTCCTCCGGCCACGACCCCGGACAGGAGAAGGAAGCCTCCGACGATGTACAGCCCGATCTGCCCGCGCGCGCCAGTTTCCAGCACAGCTGTCTGGGGGTCTTTGGGGTCGTAGTAAACCTGAATCATTGCCCCTGCGGGATACTGCGAAAGGAATTCCTGGCAGTGCGCCTGGTTGAAGCGGTACGCGCCGTACCCGATCCGCGTGGATGTGTGGGCAACGCCGTTCACCGTGTAATGGTATTCGACAATGGGTTCATAGGAACGGTGCGTGTGGATCCCTCCATGTCTGTGCGTGTGATGTGAACGATGTACGCGCATGCTGGACTGGGTCACCACTCCCTGGGCGATTGGCCATTCGTGTGTGACATCGGCCTTATCCGCGTTGATCAGGCCGATCAGGATCAACAGAAGGCCCGTGCCGCCGAACAGCACGAGAAATCCAATCCCGAACCAAAGCAACGAATTGATCTGCATGTGCTCCTCCGTGGATGATGGTCATGGTTGGGGCAGGGCGCAGCGAAAACCGATGAAGTCGGACGCCTTGCTGGGGGTGTGGCCCCAGCGAAAGCCCGCCCGCGTGAAATTCCCTGCGCTGTCCCACGATCCGCCCCGCACTACGCGGCCCTTTCCCGAGTCAGGCCCGGTGGGATTCGAGGCGGGGGAACGTTGGTAATAATCTTTGGCATACCAGTCGAAGATCCATTCGAAGGCGTTGCCCGACATGTCCAAGACGCCATAGGGACTTGCGCCAAACGGAAAACTGCCCACCTTCATCAAGCCGTTGGGATTGCCGCGGTAATTCAACAGGCCGCTGTTGGGGGCCTGGTTGCCCCAGGGATAAACCCTGGCATCCGTGCCGCGCGCGGCCTTTTCCCATTGCGCCTCGCTGGGCAGTTGGCGGCCGGCCCAGGCGCAGTACTTCCTGGCCATCTCCCAGGTCACATGCACGACCGGGTAATCGTCGAAGGTTGGGTTGCCGTAATACGGGGCGTGTGCAGGGGCATCGAATTGGACAGGCGGTTCACATGCCCCACTGGCGACACACTGGCGGTACATGCCATTGGTCACTTCGGTTTTGTCGATCCAGTAGGCATCCAGGTGGACTTCGTGGCGCGGCTGTTCGTTTTCGAGGTCTCTTGTGCAAGGGCCGCCAGCCTGCTCACATTGCGCCATGGCCTCCTCGATGGGATTTCCCATGCTGAACGTTCCCGCCGGGACGTAGAGCAGGGTCATGCCGTCGCTGCCTGTCACGGAGACCGGGGTGGGGGATGGAATGAGGGATGGGACTGCAGCTTGCGTTGGCAGCAGGACGGGCTGCGGGCTGGCGTTTGCGAGCGGAATTAGGGTGGGCGTCGAGGTCAGGGTGGGGATTGCCGCCGTGGATGCGGCCAGGGCGGGCATTTGTGTTGGCGCGGCAACGGGGATAACGGGAGTGGCAGAGCGATTGACCCAATAGAACATTCCCAGCGCAGCGCAGGCTATCAGCAAAAGGGTGATCCCGCCGAGACCCAGCCAAAGCCACGGAACCTGCGGGGTGGTTTTTCGGCGGGGTGGGGGAACTTTCCAATGGATGGCGTCAAGGGGTTTCTTTTGTGCTGCGGGAGCAGGCTGTGCGGCAGGAGGGGCCTGAACACCCGGGGTGAGGCTTTCCAATAAGCGTTGTCCTCCCTCTGCTCCGAACAAATCCACGGCTGGATAACGGTTCAATCCGTCTGGAATGGCGCACTTGTCCAACCTGGCAGGGATGATGCGGGGTGCGCCGCCAGGCCTTGTCCGGGCCGTCTCCAGTGCAAAGGTAATCTCCCTTGAGAGCCTGTCCCCCGCATCCGCCGAGTTCCTGGAGAGGCAGACCAGGAGGATGTCTGAAGTAAGCAGGGCATGTTGGATGCCCGTCTCCCGGGTTTTGCCGGGCGGGAGATCGAGTTCTGCCATCCAGGGCTGGACGCCATGCTGTTTGAGATAGTGGTGCAACTTTTGGACAACCGGCCCATCCTGAGCGGCATGGCAGAGAAAAATACGCAGAGGTGAATGCATGGCGGTGTTTTCCGAGTAGGTCATGGCAGGAAGGTCGGGTTCCCTGCATCCATAAGGTTGGTTGGGTTGGACGATTACTCCAGTCGAATGATTCTCTTTTCCAGCGCGGTTGTCACCGCGGCGGTGCGGTCGGTCACGCCCAGTTTCTCGAAGATGTGGACGAAGTGCGATTTGACCGTGGCTTCGGTGATGTGCAGTTTGGCGGCAATGTCCTTGTTTGAGTCGCCGCGGGCGGCCAAAGTGAGCGCTTCGATCTCGCGGGCGCTGAGGGATTTTATGGAGGGCGTTGTCAGGCGGCGCGTCAATTTGGCGGCGACGCTGGGGGCGAGGGTCACTTCGCCTTTGGCCGCGGCGCGGATGGCGCGGAAGAGTTCTTCGGGCGGCGCGTCCTTGAGCAGGTAGCCCGTCGCGCCCGCGTCGAGGGCGCGCAGGATGTCGGCGTCGGTGTCGTAGGTGGTGAGCACCAAAATGCGCGCGGCGGGCAGTTCGGCGTGGATGCGCGCCGTGGCGGTCACGCCGTCCATGACGGGCATTTGCAAGTCCATCAAAACCACGTCGGGGCGCAGGTTGACGGAAGCGGCCAGGGCGGAGTCGCCGCTCGCCACATCGGCGACCAGTTCAAAGTCGGGTTGGGAGGCGAGGATGGCTTTCAGTCCGCTGCGGACAATGGGATGGTCGTCGGCGATGATGAGTCGAATCATTTTGTCTCCACGGGCATTGAAACCCCAATCGCCGTGCCGCGCTCGCTTTCGATGGTGAGTGCGCCGCCGAATTCTTCCACGCGTTCGCGCATGGCCTTGAGGCCAAATCCGCTTTCGATATTTTGCGTGGCGCGCGACGGGTCGAAGCCGATGCCGTCATCCACGATGTCGAGGGCGATGAGGTTATCCATGTAGGAAAGCGTGATGTCGACGCGGCGCGCGCTGGCATGTTTTTTGACGTTGGTCAGCGCCTCCTGTACGACGCGCAACAGCGCCGCTTCTTTTTCTGGACGGAGGGGGCGGGGCGCGCCCGTAATGGCCGTTTCCACGCGGACGGTTGTTTCCGCCGAAAAGCGCGCCGCGAGTTGCTCGATGCTTTGGGCGAGGGAGGCGCGTTCGGGTTGCAGCGCCCAGACGAGATGCCGCGCTTCGTTGAGTCCGTCGCGGGCGGTCTGCTCGGCCTGCTCGATGTGATGGCTTGCTTCAGCGGAGTTGAGCCGCGCCGCGTTGAGGTGCATGACGATGCTGGTAAAGTCCTGCGCGAGGGTGTCGTGAATTTCGCGCGCCAGGCGTTGGCGTTCGGCCAGCATCCCCGCTTCGCGTTCGGCGCGGGCGAGTTCGGCGCGGGTCTGTTGAAGTTGTTCGAGTAGTTCATAACGCTGGTTGCTTTGAAGAATGAGAGCGTTGATGAAAGAGCCGATGACGATTTGCGAGACGAGGAAAAGACAAAGAATAAGAAAATACGTCAGCCATGCTTCGCGCGGACTATCGAGCAGGAATCCCACAAAGAATGCGGCCACGGTGAGGATGGTCGAACCCGCCATCGCCCAGCGAAACGGCAGGCGCAAATAGGTTTGCGGGTAGAACAGCGCGGCCAGCATCATGGCGGGCGAGTGGAAGTAGATCAGTCCCATCCAGATCAGCCAGCCGAGGAGGAAATATAAGAAAGCGGGCAAAACTCTTTTTCCCCAAACACTGTGCGGAAACACGATGAACGGCATATACCAAAGCGCGAGAAGTATCGTCAGCCAGAGTGTGGCGGCGATGGGGCCGCGGCGCAAGTCATTGTCCCAGGCGATGATGAGGTTGAGAGTCATTATCCCATAGGCGGTGGCGTGCCAGACCCAATCCCATTGTTCCCACGCGTGTGTTCTTGACTGTGCGGAATTGTCCATGACGATATTATATGTCCAATACAACGCCCTCCGAATTTTTCCTCGGAGGGCGTTTTCGATTCCTACTTCTCTTCATCCTTCTTTTCCTTCTTCGGCCAGAATGCCCAGGTCAGGCCTGAGAGCATGCAAAAGACGATGCCTCCAAATGTTCCGACGTTCTTCGCGAGAAGATCGAAGGCGATGGCGAGGAAGAAGAATACGCCGATGACGGCCAATCCCATTGCGACAATTTTCTTGTTCATTTTTTCTCCTTTGAAATGTGGTTTACAAAAATATTGTCGGCCCAAAAACAGCCGCGTATACGGCCAGGAAAGCGGCGCTGGCTCCGATCCATGCCCAATTGCGTTCGAGGATGAAGGGCGCATCCCCCGTATCTTTTTTGCGGTTGAGCATTTGCATCATCCACGTCAGGCCCGAGGTGCCGCCCATACTCGAAGCGACCGAGGAGATCAGCACGATGACAATGCCGTATGGATTGAGGAACCCGATCAATACCGCTACCACTCCGCCTGACAGCCATGCGACGAGTGAGAGCATTTGGGCGCGGTTGACGCGTTCCTGCCCCGCGCCGCCGATGAAGGTGTCCATTTTGCGCATCGAATAAAACACCACGCCAAAATAAGCGGCCATGCCGAGCACGGTCAAACCGACGCGCACCAGCCATGCGGGTTCAACTTGATAGAACACGCCATTTTGATCCAGCCCGAAGTCGCCGATGCCGAGGATGCCCGAGAACATAAAATAGCCCGCGGCGATCATCAGGTTGACCGTGGCGAAGTGCCAGAGGAAAAATTTCATTTGCGAGTTTGCGCGGGGAGCGCGGTCGAAGATGAACATGCCTATTAAGCCAACCAGCAAACTGGCGAACGGTCCCGCGAAGGCCACGAAGCGATAGCCTAGGCTGGTCACCGATTCGTATTGACAGTCAACGTAGAATGCGCCGAGTTCGTTGAGATTCCCGCCCAGCGCGGCGCAGGCCAGCGCGTGTCCGCCGTGTTCGTGCAGGGCGGTCGCGAGGATGACGGAAAATGCAGAGATTGCAATGAGCGTGAGAAAGTCGGATTTGGATTGAGACATGGCTTCTCCTTTGATTGAGAAAGTATACGTCCCAATGTTTTCCCCGTCATCTTTCGGCAGATTGATTTTGGCATCCATCTTTCGATGGATTGCGCAGGGATGACCGATGGCGTCGTTTCGGCGACATGGAAGCAGAGCCGCTAACTTATTTCCCGCGCCAGAGCCATGCCAATCTGATACAGTTTTTTCATTTTATCTTCGGACAATCCATCTGCGGCGTTGCCTGTCCCGTAGGAAAGAGTCAGCGTGTCGCCGCCCATGTGCAGGGTTAGGTTGGGATGCGAAGCGAGATGTGCAGGAAGCCTTCGGGCGGGCAGACTTGGGAGGCTGGCAGGTCGAGGGTGGTGAGGATGTAGCGTTCGTCCAGGCTGGGGATGTGGGCAAAATGGAGGAGTTCATGCTTGCTGTCCATCGCCTTTTCCGCAAGTGTGTTGCCCAACCTGGCCATTGCGCCGCTCCCGCTCAATCGAGGAAAGGCTTGAAAGCGTGACAGTTTCCAGGCGGGAGAAATGAAGGCCAGCGCATTCGTTTCCAGCGGATGATAAGTCGTCTTCCTGCCTGACCCGCTCTCCAAACGGCTGCGCAACCTGAACGACAGGTTATACATGCAGGTCTTTGCGCCGGAAGTGTGAGCACAACAGAATACCTGCGTCAGGCGGTGCGACGCATCGGCGTGAATGTTGTGGACGAAGGCTATTTTGCGAAAGAGTTCGTCAGTATTTTCCAGCGGCGTGAAGCCAAGCGCCTGGGCGACCTGGGCATAATGCGCATTGCTCTTGCGGGGCAGCGTAGATCACCGCGGCAAGCATTCCAAGCATGACCGCCAGGAAGCCGCACACGACGGCAATGAGAATGGTCGGATTGGATTGCATGGTTTTCTCCTCTTGTCCACAGCAACAGAGGTGTAATACCTTCTGCTTGATGGTGTACCCCTGTTATTTCAAGCTGATGCTTTTCAAGAGCGGCTCACTTCAGTCCAGCTTTCAAACTTGGCGAGCGGTTTGACGAAGCGGCTCAGCGCGGCAATTGTGAGGGTGGCCGCGGCGACGCGCAGTCCCAGCGTGGAGGGGAGGCCCGCCGCGGTCGTGATGTGCAGGAGGTTCATGGCGGTGTTGTTGAGCGTGTGCGCCGACCAGGAAGTCCACAGGCTGTTCGTCTTGATGAACAGGAGGCCCCACGCCAGGCCGACCAGGGCGGAGAGCAGAATGTATCCGATGGAAACGCCGAGCATGGAAGCGAAGTCCGTTTTGCCGTCCAGGTAGTCGCGCAACGGCCAGACGATGTGCCAGACGCCGAATATGGCGGCCTGGGCCAGGTTGGCCTTGGCGAGGCTCCAGCGCGAACCGAGATGAGAGATCAACACGCCGCGGAACAGACCTTCCTCCATGAAGGAGTTGACCACGTTGCCCGCGATCAGGGTCAGGGCAAAGAGCCAGTTGCCCGTCGCGGCGTCGTTGGGGAGCAGGGTGTTGCCTTCGGCGGCGAAATAGAAGGCGGGCTGTTGTCCCATGAAGTTGAGAGTCAGCCATTCCACGCCATAGCCGATGACCAGCGCGATGCCCATCAACGCCAGGCCGAGCGCGACGTTGCGCGGCCAGTGGTCGGCGTGCAGGCCAATGCCGCGCAGACTGCCCTTTACGCTCCAGGCATAGGCGAGGATGAGGATCAGCCCGAGGACTTTGGTCAAGACCTGTTCGCCGAGGAGTTCATCCGAACGGATGATGAACACATCCACGACGCGGACGAGGAAAAGGGTCAGCGTGAAGAGCAGGGCGAGGAGGACGGGGCGGGAAAGAGAGAGGAGTTTCATCCGATCTTCCATCCCAGAATATTCCAAAAATTCAGGAACCACAAGTAAGCAAAAGCCGCCAGCACGACCAGGCTGTAGTGGATGCGTCCGCCCAGAGTCCACCAACGTTCGCGCCAGGCGCGGATGGTCAGGGCGGCCGCGCCAAGAACCAGCAGGGACATGGCGATAGGCAGAGCCAATCCCAGGCCGAACAGTCCCATTTCGCCGTAGACGTATCCCTGCGAGCCGAGAATGACCGTGGCGGGGAACAACAGTCCCAGCCAGGCCGCGCCATTCAACAGGCGTCGGGCGAGAATTGCGTTGCGCGGCGGGGGCTGCGGAGTCCGCTTGCGGCGTAGGAAGCGAATCCCTGTGGCGAGAATCTCCGAAGCCAGCAGTAGCAGGCTGATACCGAGCAGCGCGAAATGCAGGATGGGGGATTCGTACCAGGCCAGTTTTTCGAAGGCGCCATTGTCGATGAAGGCGTGGGTGGCTCGTCCCTGCCCGTCGGTGCGGAAGGCCAGCAGGTTGCTCCCGCCCTCCTCGCGGAAGAGCAGCGGCTCCACTTCCAGGAAACGGAATTGCCCGTAGGCGGAGAAGACCTGCAAAGTTCCCTCATCGACCGCCTGGACGATCACTGGGGTGAGCAACTGGCTGAACATCTTTTCGAGGGTGGTGTAGGTGGAGCGCGTCATGCGATAACTACCGCCCACCTGGCGCTGCAGGTCGGCCTGTGTGCTGACGGATGCGGCGCGGGCGGGTTCGGGGGTGGGGAAGTAATGATCCATAAAATCCCCCAGGAAGGTTTCGACCAGGAAGGTATCCATGGCGTCGGCGGTGTTGAACGAGATGAAGATGCCCAGTCCGTGCTCGGGCAGCAGCGCCAGCAGGCTGTGAAATGCGCCGATGTCGCCGCCGTGCCCGATGATGTGCTGTCCGTTTTGGCTCATTTCGTAGAAGCCGTACGCGAAACCATTCAGGCGCGGATCGTGTGTGAAAAGTTGCGACTGCATTTGTGCTTCGGTTTCGGCAGACAGGATTCCTCTTCCGTTTTGCAGGTGGGCCAGCATGAAGCGCGTCATGTCGGTCGCGGTGGATGTCATGGAGCCCATCGGCTCACCCTGCAGTAGGTCGAACTCCAGGAGCTGGAATTCCCCGGCGACGTAATCGTAGCCAACCGACATGCGCCTCGCCAATTCCACGGGCAGGGTCTGGCCCACGGAGGTGCTGTCCATGTGGAGCGGCTGGAGAATGTGCTGGTGGACATATTCCGCGTAGGGCTGACCCGAGACGCGCTCCACGATGTATCCTGCCAGCGCCGCCCCGTAATTGGAGTATGCCGAGAACTCGCCTGGCGCGCGCACCCTGGCGGGGATGTGGGTCGAAAGCCATTCGCCCAGGGGCCGCAGTCCGTCGGGCGTGCGGGCCGAAAACCCAAAGTTGCGATCTTCGAAGCCCGCGCTGTGGCTCAGCAGGTGCCGCAGGGTGATTGGTTCGGGGAAGGTATCGGGGATGCGGAAATCGAGGTAGGTGTTCACATCCGCGTCCAGGTCGAGGCGTCCCTGCTCGGCCAGTTGCATGACGGCCGTCCAGGTGAAGAGTTTGGTGATCGACCCGATGCGGAACAGGGTCTGGTCTGCCTCCACGGGGATTTGCTTTTCGAGGTCGGCGGAACCGTAGCCCTTGGCGAAGAACGTTTCCCCGTCCCTGACCACGCTGACGGTCGCGCCGACGATGTGGTTGGATTCCAGGTTGGCGGACATCCACTCGTCGACGAAGGCTTCCAACTCGACAGGATCGTCTGGACTGTGGGCTGGTTCCGCCAAAGCGGGCTGAGTCCCCGCGAGGGCGAAGACCAGGATAAGGATGAGAGTCAACGGGATGGAGAATATGCGGCGATTCATGGGATGTCCCTTTCCGAATGGGGTTCTGCTTTTCCTACGAATCAGCGCCAGCATGGTTGCAATGTGAAGTGCTCCAGATTTTCCCTCCTGATCCCGGCGCCCATCGGCGGACGAACGTCAGGGAACAGGCGCGCCCTCGGCGTTGACCGTTACGGACGTGACCAGGATGGTATTGCAGCCCATGTCCATGTAGAAACCCTTGCTTTTTCCCTCCGCATCGAACAGGTCGATCTTGAGAATCTCGCGCCCGCGGATGCTGACATTGTTCCAATCCTGGATCTGCTTCAACTGTTCGAAGACCTCCTGCGAGGCGGGGAAGATGTGCAGCAGGTTGATGTTCCCCTGTGGTGGGTTATCCCGATCCTCGTAATGATAGAAGAACTTGTGATCGAAGACCGAAACGTCCACGAACTCCTGCGAGGCAAAGTCGCCTGTCACGACGAGGATGTCGTGCGACATGAACGGCACGGATGAGTCATACCAGCGCGAGGTGTGGCGCACGACGCCCGTGAAAATGGAATCCTTGGAAAACTCGAACGTGACCTTCCAGGTGCGGCCGTCGGGAGCGGCGATGTCGCCGTAGCCGTTGCTGAAGGTCAGGTCGTCGAAGGGCGGTGTGCCCGCCAGGTCGATGCCGCAGGCGGCCAGAAGAAACGCGCAGGCCAGGAGCAGCAGGCCGAGGCTAGACTTCGACATCCGCGGCCTGTCCCAGTTCCAGCCAGCGGACGCGCTCACTCAGGCCCGCCGCGGAAAAACTCTTTTCGAGGATGGAGCGGCCTTCGCGGAAATGTTTCCAGCCCTCGTAGTGGATGGGGATGAGCGTGCGCGGATTCAGCGCCCGCGCGGCTTTGACCCCGTCCTTCGCGTCCATCGTAAAGCGGATCGGGCCGGTGACGGGGAAGCTGGCCCGGCCCAAATGGAAGATTCCCACGCTGACGGTGAATCGCTCCGCCACCTCGTCGATGCCGTGATAATAGATCGTATCGCCCGTGATGTAGAGCGCGCCCTGCTGCTGTCCCTGCCATTCGAGCATG
The DNA here is from genome assembly GCA_049324895.1 of Chloroflexota bacterium. GTDB lineage: Bacteria > Chloroflexota > Anaerolineae > Anaerolineales > Villigracilaceae > JACPVF01. The sequence goes on along the minus strand of JBMOMS010000205.1, from coordinate 25,080 downwards.
AAGCCGATGGTCTGCCCCGCAAACGGACGCACGATCAGCGGGCCGTGCTGGGCGGGGGTGGCGGTTACTTTGATTTGCGTGTCGCCCGATTCCAGGATCGTGCTTTGCCAGTCGGCCATCCCCTCGGCGTTGCCGCGCAAGCGCCGCGCGCCCGAGGTGGTGGTCAACACACGTTTGACCTTGGGCAAAAAGGCGCGGCCCGCCCTGTCGAGATTGTCCTCGTGGTGGTCGTGGCTGAGCAGCACCGCGTCGATGCGGCCGAGGGACTCCGTCGAAACGGGAGGCGCCGTCAGCTTGGTGGAGCCTGTGCCCCAGCCGAAGGAGTATTTTCCGCCGGCGGGGTCGAAGACGGGGTCGGTCAGCAGGCGCAGCAATCCGATTTCCAGAAGCAGGGTGGCGGTGCTGATGTGGGTAATGCGAAATGACATGTCCTGTCAGCCTTTTCTGTTTCCTCCATTGTACTTGTCCGCTTCTGCCAGGAGAATGTTTGCAGCATTTCACTTTTGCAAAACCCATGCCCCCACCAGGCCTTCAAGCAGCGGCTGGAAATGGATTGATTCTGCGCCAAGGGTTTCGTAGAGGGCTGGGTCGACGATCTTTCCCTGCCGCGCGTTGGCCCACACGCGCAGGCCCGCGATGCGTTTTTTGGGAAGTCCGTTTTGGATGGCACGGGCGGCGTTTTCGCTGGTCATTTGATGAGTCGGCTCGACGATGAGCAGGAATCCGCCTGGGCGGAGCAAATGCCAAAGCGAATGCAGACCCGCTTCACGGTCGGGAAGAACCGCCAGCAGGGAGGCGGCGGAGACCACGTAGGCAGATTCCGCTGGCAGGCTGGCGATGTCACCCGTTTGAAATTTCGCTGGGGAATGGTTGCGGCAGGCAATCCGTTTGGCAGCGGCGATCATCTGAGGGTCGGTGTCGATGCCCAGGGCGCGGTAGCCCCTCTCGGCGGCGAGGCGGGTGACCAGCCCAGGCCCGCAGCCAATATCCAGCCAGGTTTTGCCGCTGCCAGCGGGCAAAGATTCAACCGCTTGCCGATGAAGGTCGAGGTAAAAATCCGCGCCTTGCAGCCAGGTGAAGAGCAGGGGGGCGATCACTGGCGCGCCGCTTTCGGACGCCACAGCGACAGCAGGACGATGAACAGTGTTGCGTTGAATATGGGGAAGATGGAGTGAGACAGGGCAACGGTGCCCGTTACGGTGTAGAAGATGCCCACCGCCAGATCCACGGCCTGGATCAGGATCATGTTGTTGACCCAGAACGAATTCTTTTCAGGGTCGCTGGCAATGAAGAACATGCCGATGCCGTATGCCAGAAAACGGGCGGCGAGCATTCCGAGCGGGTAGGCGTTATCGGCGCCAGGGGTCGAGAGGCCCTGCATGGACAAAAACTGCAGTGGCAGGAACAGATAGAATGCTCCCAGAATCAATTGCACAACTCCGATGACGCGCAGCAAAACTTTCAGTTTCATGATGGTTCTCCTTGGTTGATTTTATTTATAAACTACATATATTGTGTATATAGTTGTTTGCAAAAAAAAGATTATTGATTCAGGCTTGCCATGAGATCGGCAATGGTGGTTTTCGCAAGGCGTGCCTTCATGCCTTCCTCTGCCTCGGTGAGCACGGCATACACCGATTGATGGGCGCGGGTGGGCTTTTTGCCCGTGACCCGCAATTGATGATCCTGCCGAAACATGGGCTTGCCCGTCTCGATGGCGGTGAACACATCCAGCAGGGTGATTTGCTGGGCGGGCTTTGCCAGCCGCACCCCGCCGCGTGAGCCTTCGCGGGTTTCGATGATGCCTGCGCTGGCAAGGTTGCCTAAAATCTTGACCGCCGACGGGTTGGGGATGTTCAACGCGGTGGACAATTCTTTCGTCGGGACAAAGTCAAAATAATTCTGCGCGACCTTGTCCCCGACAAAGAGGACGACGAAGATGGCTTGGGAAAATGAGAGTGAATAACTCATAACTAAATATATTTTATATTTAGTTTATTGATTTGTCAAGGGTTTATTTAACCATTCCTTCAACGTCACTCGCGGCGCACCGAGCAGGCGGTTGGCTTCTTCGGGTGAGCCGTCTTCACCCCATTTCTCGTAATGCTTCATCAGCACCGCCATGCCTTTCCATTCGGTGTTAAAGGTGAGCGCGCCCAGTACCGCAAGCATTCGAGTGGACATCGGGGCAACCTTCACGCCTGCATGATCCGCGTAGATTTTCATCGCTTCGCCCATGGTGAAGGCTTCAGGCCCGAAAACATAAAGTTCCTTGTTCAGCGTTTCATCGGTCTGATAACTCTTCGAGACCATGCGCGCATAATCTTCAGCGGCGACCCAATGCAGCGGGTGGATTTGATTCCCGATCAGCGATATGCTCTTACCTTGGACGAAGAGCGGCAATGTCTCCATGAACCATGAAGCGCGGAAAATTGTATATGGCACGCCGCTGGACTTAAGTGCCGCTTCTCCCTTTAACTTTGACCTGCTCTCTGGCGTATCAGCCTTTTCCTCGCTGACGGCGTATGCCGAAATGAGCGTGACCCGCCCGACATTTTTTTCTTTGGCAATATTGGATATATCGCGCACAGCCAGATGATCCATGCGCTCGAAATCCGCCTCAGTGGGGCCGCCTTTCAAACTGATGTGGACTCCATCCACGCCAGTCAGCGCTTCTTTCAAAGCGGCAGCGTTGTCCACATCGCCTTTGACGATTTCATATCCAGCGCCCAAAAGTTTCTGCGCCTTTTCAGGATTCCTCGCCAGAAGGCGGACGTTGAACCCGTCCGCTTTGAGTTGTTTCGCAACGGGTTTGCCGAGCATGCCCGTCCCGCCGATGACCAGAATGGTTTTGTTTTGCATGGGTAATTATTTTGCAAATTCTTTTTTGTATAACGTGAACGCCGCCCAAAATTCGGGGATGAGAAAAACAATCAGCCAGGTGACTGCCATCACCATGGGATTCATCCCGCCGATGCCGAATTTCAGTGTGGCGACCAAATCCAACAGCTCGACCACGAAGCGCAGGACGAGCATGGAAAGCAGGACTTTTGAATCTCGCGTGAACAATCCGAACAGACACAAGACGAGAATGCCTGCATTACGCGCCGCATAGAAATATGATATGGGCTGGGCGTTGGCAAAGTCTATGCCGAGGTTGGCGAAGATGTACTGCGGGGCGAAGTAGCCCATGATGGTAGTGCTGAGACTCAGCAAGGTCAGAAAGCCGACGTACCAAAGAATCCAGCGGGGGACGGAAGTTTGATTGGTGGACATGGGAACTCCTTTTGTGTCTATTTTACTGCTGGCGAGCAATCCACGCGCCGACGGTTTCGTGGACGTTCAGTAAAACCGAAAGATGATTGGCATTGGGAATGCTGCCCGTTTCGGACGAGGCGCGCACGTTGGTTGCCAGATCTGCGAAGGCGAGTACCATGCTTGGCAGGAGCAGTTCGTCATCCGCGCCGATCCACAAGCCGAAGGGACGGTCAAGTTTCTTGAATTGTTCCTGCGGCGCAGAGGGGGTGACGGCATTCGCCATGTTGACTGAATATGAAGCGACCATACCCTTGTCGGCGGCGAGCAGTTCTTGGGGATAGTTGAAGTGAACCGCGTGCGTATGCCCGAACAGCATTCCGCCGCTCATGGCGTTGGCGATGAAGGGGAAGAGGGTCGCTTTGGCGAAGTCGGTGCGATTGGGGCGGGCAGTGTTGGAGCGAAATCCCAATTCTGGCGAGATGAAAAGGTAACGGTCAACAGACTCACGGTTGGGTTGGCTTGAATAGTTGAGCACCAAGCCGCCGCCGGAGGAATGTCCGCCGAGGATGAGGGGCAGGGTGGGATGTTCGGCGCGGATGTGTTTGATGAAGGTGGAAATATCCGCCCAGACTTGTTTTGTGCTGGGCGCGTCGCCGCGAGCGCCGCCCGATGCGCCGTGTCCGCGCAGGTCGGGCATGTAGACCGCCACATTGAATTGAGTCTGCAAATTGCTCCCAAGATGAGCATAGCCCGCGCCGCCGTGCGCTCCACCGCCGTGATAGAAAAGCAATGCCGCGCGCGGATTCTGCGGGACGTATTTGCGATATGCCAGTTTGACTCCGTCACTGGCTGCGAGGGTTCTGAGATTTGACAGGTCGGCAAGTATGGCAGATTGGATCTCTTTAAATGAAAAGGGCGTTTTATCCATGATAGATTCCTCTGTAAATGACCTGGAACCGTTTTCGGTTTCTTTGATCAGATTGAACGGGTAACTTGTTTACTTTTTGAAAAGACTCGTTAAGATGAGTCCGATCGTCATCGCGACCATCGTCCAGCCGAACCAATCGCCGAAGCGGGTGTAGAGGGTTGAGCCGTCGACCACAAAGGTCTCGCCGACCGTCACGCCGCGTTCGTTGACCTTGCCTTCGGCAGTGATGCGTCCGTAGGGGTCGATCGCCATCGAAAGCCCGTTGACCGTTCCCAGCCCAAAGGCCAGGCGATTCTCTGCGGCGCGGAAGACGGCGTCGGCGGCGTGGAAGGGCGGGAAGGTGGCTATGCCGTTGAAGTCGTTGTCCATCGGCAGGAGGATGATTTGCGCACCCGAGCGCGCCAGTTCGCGGATGATCCACAGGCGATGGACATCCCAGCAGACGGAGATGCCGACATTGCCGTACGGTGTGGGTGTGGAGGAGAATTCTGGTGGTCCTGCCACAATGCCCGCGTCCGCTTCGCCGGAGGTGATGTTGATCTTGGCGCGGCGGGCGGCTTCTGCGCCGTCGGGCGAAACCAGCAGGGCGGTATCGTGCAGTCCGCTGGGGGTCTGCCACAAGGTATCGGCGGCGAGGTAGGCGTTGGTCTCCTGTGCCAGCGCGCCCAATTGATTCATGAATTGCGGGTCATCGGCGTCGGCGAATTCGTTTTCGGGGAAGACGATGAAGGCGGGGTCTTCTAACGCAATCGAACGGGCAAGCGCGGCGTCGGTATCGAAGATGGCTTGCGAGACTTCGGGCGAGGTGACGCGCGTGCCGGCGAATTCTCCCTGTGCCAGCACCAGCGGATCCTGGTTGACCATATCGGTCAGCACGGCGACTTTGAATCCGTTTTCAGCGGGGCGAATGCTGAGGGCGCCTGCGCCAATCACCAGCGCGGAAAGACCGAGCGCAATCAGGCTGGCGCGGCGCGACATCCCAGAGTCTTTCATCAGGAGGGTCGCAATCGCCGCGTTGACCCACATCACCACAAAACTCAACCCAAAGACCCCCGTTATGCTGAGAACCTGCAAGGCGGCAGGGAAGCGCCAGGCGCTGTCGGCCAGCAGCACAAACCACCAATCTTCGACCACGGGCGCGATATATTTGATGAATTCAATGGCCGACCATGCAACGGGCAGCCCCAGCACTTTGAGCGGCGCGGGCAGGCGGGAATACAACCAGGCGCCCAACTGCAAAACGCCGGCGTAATAGGTTCCGACCGCAAAGATGAGGAAGTAGCCCAGCGCAGGCGGGAAGATGTTGGGATACCAGTTATGCACGCCGATGGAGAAGACCATGCCAAACGGCAGTGCCAGCGGGTACACGTGTTTCGACTCGGCGGTGAGCAGGATGACCAGGAGTGGAACGAGCGCAATCCAACCGATGAAGGGCACATCGAAGCCGGGCATGGAGGCCGTGAGCAGAAAACCCGAAATTGCAGAAAGTCCCATGCCCGCCCAGAAGCGGATTTGAGCATCGCTCAGGCGCGGGTTGGAAATGGGGACGCGCTTCTGGTATTCCGAGGTGAAGAGGAAGGCAGGGATCAGCAGCAGGTGGCGCGCCAGGGTAAGGAGAAGTTTTTGCTCTGGCAGCAGGATGGCCGCGATGCCCAGTGTGGCAGCGGCAATGAATTGCCAGCCCCACACCAGGCTGATGACCGCGTTGGGGTAGATGAACATGCTATTCCGCCAGAGCGGCTTGATGAAGCCCCATTTGGAATAATCACCGGAAAGGGGCATCTCGCGCAGCACCAAACTGCCAAGCCAAAGCCCCGCCATCCCAAACCCACTGACCACGGAACCCCATTCGGCATAGCCGGGCGCGCCGGTGAGCGCCAGCAAGGCAGAGATGGTGAAGTAGGCCAGCCCGCCCCATTCCATGAAGGTGGGGGATTGGGAATTGGGGCGGCTAAAGATAAAGCGATACGCCACGATCAGCGCCGAGAGCAGCAGGGGTACTCCCACACTGACCCAATGGCTGACTTTGGGGATATCGAAGGTGCTCCAGTGGAGGATCCACGGCAGGAAGGCCACGGTCATCCAGGCCATGCCGGGCAGGGAAATCGGCCCCGCGGGGCGCTGGGAGGCGGGCGCTTCATAGGTCACTTCGCTGGCCTTGTGGAAGAGCGAATCCATTTGCATGAGCAGGGTGATTTCGCCGGTGGCGGTGTACAGTTCCTGCATCAACGCGTCGTAGCCGGTCATTTCGCCGCGGCTGATCTTCAGCCACACATCCGAGGGGGCAAGGATGGTCAGGGTGGGGTCCTGTGCCGCGCCGACGTGGAAACTGCATTCCCCGTTCGCAATCGCCAGGTGATACACGCCTGGTTCGCTGCCGCTCATGTCGAATTGAATGGTGATGTTCATGCCGCGCGCCGCCTCGGGATTGAAGGTCAGGGTCATGCCTTCGAGGGTTTGACGCATGGAGAGATTCTTTGGGATTTTCATGTTCACTTCTTTTCTGGAAGGGGCCGTCAAGTTGCGGCCGATGCGGCGGGCTGGCTTTGCCTTCTGTGCCAGGCCCAGCCGATGAGGTGGAATACTCCGCCCAGGGGGAAGAGGACGAAGGGGAAGGAGAAGGTCATCAGCGGGAACATCAGTCCTTCGGGCATGCCGCCAATCCTGAGACCGTACACCAGCAGGGCCAGCTCGTCAACGGCGAAGAAGCCCAGCACCAGGGCGGCGGAGAGACCTTCCCACTTCCAGCCAAGTCCCAGCCCAATCAACATTCCCAGCAGCGCCCACATGTGGAGGGCCATTTCAGGGTCGTCGTCTCCAAAGAGGAAAATGGGCAGTCCGTCCTGGAGGAACAACAATCCGAACAAGAGGATGGCCAGGACCCCGATGATCCTTGCCGTCCAGCGCAGGATGGTGACCAGTGTGTTCATGCGGCGCCTTGTTTAATGCGGAACCTTCTTCAACAGGGCCAGGGATTCGGCGACCAGGCCGTCGCCCTGACAGGTCCCCATGATACCGCCATTTGCATCCAAAACGACCACGCCCGCGTTCTTGTTGACCTCTTTCAGTCCGATGGTGTTGGTCACGCTCCCGTCCCAGTCGGGCAGGATCAGGACATACTCTTCGGGCCTGGCCCCGGCCGGGAGGGAGGAAGCGGCCTTGTCGTAACTCTCCTTCATGGCCTTCTCGGCAAAACCGCGGAAGAGTTTGGGCACGGCGCGCAAATCGACGACGTTGGCGATAAAGAGCGAGTCGCAGCTTTGATAGTCGCTTTGGGCGCGCAGGGAACTGTTCACTGCGGCGGCTTGTTCGGCGGTCTCCTGGGTGTGGAAGAGCAGCACGGCGGGCCTGCCGAGGGCGTCCAGGTTTACCTCACGGTTGGAGCCGACGGCTCTCATGGAGGGTAATTGGTAATTGGTGATTGGCGATTGTTTCACTTGCGGCTGTGAGTTGTTCACTGATGACTGTGCGCTGTTCACTGACGTATGCTCACCCACCATTTCACTCGGCGCGCTCATCAACGTGATGGGGGTGCCATCGAGATAGCCGATCACCATGCGCGAGGTGTCCCGTCCCGACATCAAAGCCGCGCTCATGCCGCCAGCAAAGGTCCATGCGCCTGTCAGGAAGAGGTTGGGGATGGGGGTGGCAGGGCGCAGCCGGTTGAAGTAGCTGTTGTCCACGCTTTGTTCGGTGCCGTAGATCGCGCCGCCGGTATTGCGGCTGTAGCGCCAGTTGGTGAGCGGCGTGCCAACTTCCATGTATTTGATGTGCTTGCGCAGGTTGGGAATGAGCTTCTCCACGCGGTCGAGCAGGGCGTCGGCGGCGGCGTTCTTGATCTCGTTGTATTGCGGATTGTCGCTGTAATTTTCCAGGCCGGCGCCGGGCGCAGTCGCAGCGTTGCCGCCCGTGCCCCATTGATTGTCCGAGTTCCAATCGGCCAGCGAGAGGATGTTGAGGATCGAGCCGCCTTCGGGTGAGCAGCCGGGGTCCGACAGATCGTAGTAGGTGATGCCGATGCCCGTCTTGCTAAAATCGCCTTTCACGCTGGCCTCATAATCCGCATTGATGTCGTACCCGCTCGGCAGGAACATTTCGTGATGATGCCAGCCTTCGGCGCGCAGGTCGCAGTCTAGCCCCAGGTAGATGACCAGGTTGGAGATGGAAGGCTTGCCCGCTTCCACCTTTTGAACGTACTCGGCGGGCAGGTGTTCGCGCCCCACGAATTTGAGCAGCGTATCGGGCGTGTTGGCGTTGCTGACGACGACATCGGCCTCGACGCGCAGACCCTTTTCGGTCTCCACTGCCACAGCGCGTCCATCGCGGACCTCGATGCGGTTCACCGTTTGCCGATAGCGAATCTCACCCCCGGCCTTTTTCAGCGTGGCTTCGAGCGCGCGGCTCATGGCCATGCTGCCGCCTTGCGGGAAGTACGCGCCATACAGATGATAGCTGACCCACGGGAAGATAAAAATTGCGGCATTGAGTCTCTCGGGCGGCAGGCCGTAATATCCCCATAACGTGCTGAAGACCGCTTTCAACTCCGCATCCTGGATGAACTGGCTCATGTACGCCTCCCAGCTCATCGACATGGCCGCCAGCATCCTGGGGTATTCGACCGGCATCCGCTCGACGGGTGGACGGAGGCCCAACTCGCCCTCCGCGCCGAAGCGGCGCACCTGCCAGAAGGTTGTCAGCATGTCCGCGATCATCGCGTGTATGCCCTGGCGTTCCTGCGGGAAGTGCTTCACCAGTTCGGCTTCGTATTTGACGATGTCGGCATGGGCGTTGATTTCATGTTTGGGAAAGCGGGCCGTGTAGAACGGATCCATGCGCTTGAAGGAAACCTGCTCCAAAACGCCCAACTCTTGCAGGGTCGGGTAGGCCCAGCCGCCGGGCGCAGCGCCGTCCAGCGCGTGCAGCGCCACCTCGAAGCGGTACTTCCCGCGGCGGAACTCGTGGGCGTATCCGCCCGGTACGGCGTGATGTTCCAGCACCAGCACCTTCTTCCCCGCCTTTGCGAGGTATCCTGCGGCGCTCAGCCCTCCCAGACCTGCGCCGATGACAACCACATCGAATTTTTCAGACATGTTTTTTCCTTTCATCTATTTGTTTGATGATTTGCGCCGCCGCCCATGCGCCCGTTTCGGCGGCGCCTTCGGTGAACGGCATTCCCATGTAATCGCCAGCCAGCAGCACCCTGGCGTGGGGCGAAATATTGTTTCGATATTCGCCGATTGCCTTGCTCCGCCCGATCGGCGACTTCGGTTCGGCATGGCGCCAGCGATACAACTTTGAAAAGGCTACATTCCTTGAAACGCCTGGCAAAACTTCCTCCAGTTCAGGCATCAGCGCTTCCAGGACTTTTGCCTCATCCCAGTCGATCATCTCCGCACCCGATTTCCCAGCCGGCATCACGTTGAGCAAATGTCCGCCCGCCGAGCGGTCTGCGCTTTTCGCGGTTTCAATCGCAACAGCGGCAACGCGCCTGCGTTCCCTGCGCGGAAGGAGCAAGCCGTACACATCCCTCAGCGTTTCGGGCAGCTTCCAACCCTTCGACATGCCCAGCGCGAGATTCAACGTGGACGCGTAGGCCGTATCCAGCAGGGGATTCTCTCCCGCGCCGATTTCTTTGGCGACGTGGGCAGGTGCCGCGCAGACCACAAACTGGGAGGCCAGCCCCCGCTTCGCGGTCTGGACCTGAACTTGATCCCGCTCGACGGAGATGCCCTCCACCCGCTCATTCAGGCGGACCCGCAGCCTGCCTGCCAGCGCTACCGCCAACGAGCCGATCCCGCCTTTGAGGGTCATCGTCCGCGCGCCGCGCGCCAGAAATCCGCTCACCGCCATCGGCAGGGCGCGCGAGGTTTCCTCAGGTGACTGGAAGTAAAAGCCTTCCAGCATGGGTTCGATGAGATATTCCGTCATCCACTTGCCATATTGCGCGTTGTACCAATCGGCCGCATTTTGCGTGTCGAACTCCGCCCAGGCGGAATAATCGTTGACAGGCAAATTGACCAGGGCGCGGGCGTGCTTGACGCTCACCATTCCGAGTTCGAGCCATTCGCTCCAATGCAGCAGCCCGCTTTTCAGGGGCGAGAATATGTTGTCATAGCGGAACTGGCGAATCGCGCCGCCTCGTCGAATGGCGGCCCAGGGCGAGGTCCCGACGAAGTCCGCCTGCAACCCCAATTCCGCGCTGAGGCCCGAAAGGATGGGATAGGCCGTCGAAAGAAATTGCGCGCCGCGGTCGATCACATAGCCATCGAGCGCATCCGTCGTCATCCGCCCGCCCACGCGGTCAGCGGCTTCGATGACTTCCACATCGAAGCCGTTCTTTTGCAGGTGATAAGCGGCAGTCAACCCTGCAATTCCCGCGCCGATGACAACTACATCGAAATTTTCCACTTTCCTTTTTCCTTATGGCCTTGAATTATTCTTCCAGTTTGTATTTTTCCTGGGCCGCTTATGAGGCTTTGGGCTGCGCTTTGTTGACCACTTTCTTATGTGGAGCGACCATTTCTTTCTTGATCATCCCGTCGAATTGCTTGCGGAAGGGCGGGAGGTTAATGAGGGGGACGACGAAAGTATTGAAAAGTGCGGTTTTGAATTCCGCCTGGGGGAAAGTCTTGTAAATCCCCATCCGTTCGTAGGCGCGGTGGTCGGCGTCGAACACGAAACGCAGGCGTCCATAAATGTCGTCGCGGAAAACCTTCATGCCGCCCACGCCGAGGTAGGTCTGGGGGCGGACGTAGCTTTCCGCGGAAAATTTTAGGGTGCGCGTCATCAACTGGTCGAGCAGGCGATCCAGGTCTGCAGAATCGCCGTATTCGTCGGTTGCCACACCGCTAATGTTGGCTCCTTGGAACTCGAAGAACCCGTGGAAGATCTCCATCAAGTTGGGAGTTTGCCCCAGCGGTCCCGAAATGATCAGCGCCACCTGCTTGCCAATCATCACAGGGGTGTGGGTGTTGAAGAAGATGCGGTCGAAGAACATCTTCCAGCGAGAAGACAGGTAGCGATCCACCATTTGCCCGGCATAGACGAGGATGTCCGCGGTCATCACGGTGGACTGGTAGAACTCGATGTATCCGTCCTTGTCGGTGTAGGCGCATTTTTTGCCGGAGCCGCATTCGATGCAACCCAGGCAACTGGATTTGATGTCAATGTCGTGGATGTTGACCACGGTCACATCACCCACGAACGCGTCACGGCAGCGGGCTACCATTTTCGCAAGGTTGCTTTCGGCATCTTTTTCATCGTGCAGGATGACCACTTTCTTTCCGTTGGTGGAGAGGGGAGCGGGCGCGGCACCGGGTTGATAGGTAAATTCGCGGCGAATCAACGGCGGGTATTGGCGCTGGGTGGGAATCTGGTTTTTCACGGCGTCGAAGAACTGTTGCCCGAAGTTTTCGAGTTGCTGCCGCCCCTCTTTTTTCGTCAGGTCATCCATATCGGGAGAGAAGGAGTCAACGAAGCGCATCCCCAGGTCGTCGCAAATGCCGTGGATGTAATTATGGGCAGTGTGGTCGAAGAAATGAATGGAAGTCGAGATGGCGGCGGCGTACTTTCCTGCAAACGCATTCTGCGCGCCGCGTTCAAAGACCAGTTCGATAAAGCGTTTGTAATGCGCGTGGACGATGAGAATGTACAGCGGGAAGCCCCACAGCACGGCATCTGAAGCGCGGATTTGCTCCATGAGCTTATCGAAAGCGGCGCGGTCCCTTTCGAAGTGTCGAATCCGCTGGGCGACGTGAACAATGTCGAACTCATGCTCGGGGTGAAGTTTGGCAAGATATGCCACCGATTGCATGGTGATGCTTAACTCCCCTTTGGGGCTGCCATTTAGAACGGTGATTTTCATGGACTTTGTCCTTGTCGATAATATGAAAATGGCTTACGCAAGCGCGGCGCGGCGCTTGCTGCCCGTGTTGAACAAAAGCCAATGCGTAATCTGCGGGAAAAGATAACTCAGTGTGAGGATGATCCACATCATCAGCGGCGCAAAGACCACGGGCAGGTTCCAGCGGATGCCGTTGGCGATTGCCCGCGCCGTTTGCTCCGATGTCAAAATGGGAATCATCTTCTGCGCGGCGGGCAGGTTTTTCAGGCTTTCAGGATTATTCTGCCAATATTCGCTCTCCACTTTGGCGAAGGCGGTCAGCATGGATCGGACTTTGCTTCCGTACAGGTCGGCGCGTAAGCCTTCGTGAAATCCACGCATGGCATAGCGGGCGGCGAGGTAGGCGGTCGCGGCGGGCCAGGGCATGAAGCCGCCAATGGAGGTCATGTTGATGATGAGTCCGCTGTCCCGTTTGAGCATGGCGGGCAGAAACGCGCGGGTGACGTAAAACGCGGCAAGGTAGGGGGCTGACATCATCTCGGCGGCATCTTCGGGGCTGGTCTCTTCGGTGCGGAGCCAGCGTCCGCTGCCCGCATTGTTGAACAGGATGTCGGGGGTGCCAATCTCAGCGGAGATGATCTTTTCCATAACGGTCACCGCTTGCGGGTCGGCCAGGTCGGCGGCGTGGACGTAGGCGATTCCGCCTGCGCGGCGGATGTCCCCCGCCACCTGCTCCAGCCTGTCTTGCGAGCGGGCCACGAGGATGACGCGCGCGCCTTCTTTGGCGGCGAGTCTGGCTGTGGCTGCGCCAATTCCACTGGATGCGCCTGTGATGAGCATGATTTTGTTTTTGAGGTTCATTCTTCCCTTCCTTTCGGCGATGGGATGCATTGAATAGACCTGCCTGGGTTCAGGCGGTTTTGTTTTTGTGGAGTTCAGAAGTTTGCTTCTGGGTTCGATCCCGCAAGTAGAACTTGCGGAGGCCGTAGGGGACTTATGAATTTTGCGGAGGCATCAGCGGCGGCAGGTTGCGTACCGTCTCCAGGGTCTTTTCATGCCATTTCAGTTCAAACTCGTAATAATCAGTCCCATAGTCGAGCGTGATCTGCCAAAGTAGGCGAGCGCGTTCCACACCGATCCGCTTTGCGTTTTCATCAATCGCCGCCTGTGCCACAGTTCTCAAAGTATGGAGTTGTTCGCGTATTTCCTTCATGCGTGTCTCAAACAGCGCGGCGATTTCCTCATTACTGCTGAAATGGGAGAAGAAGATTTGGATCAGGCACGCATCACGCACAGGCTCCATTGGCAGGGGAGTGACCATCCAGCGGCGCAGTTCGGCGCGTCCTTCGTCTGTGATCTGAAATTCCTTGCGGTTGGGCTTGCCGTCCTGCTGGATGACGTGCGCCGTCGCCCAGCCTTTTTTCTCCAAACCTTCCAAAGATTTGTAAATATGGCTTTGTGTGGTTGACCAGAAATGGGCTACTGAGACATCGAAGAGTTTTTTCAGGTCGTAGCCAGACATGGGTTGGTATTCGATAAAAGCAAGAATAGCGTGTTCCAGTGGCATGGTGTTCCTTTTGTTTGATATTCCTATTTGGGAATATTACCAAGTCGTCCTATTCTTGTCAAGGGATAAAACGTCAATCACCCGAATGTGAGATACGGACACACCCTGACGAGAGCGGAAGCGATAAAAAATCCGCATTTTTGGCGTCAACCTACGCCCCGTTGCCCTTAAAAACAAACCCGCCTGCAAAATAATATTTCGCGGGCGGTCATGTTCGAAACATAGGGCAAGATGGATGGGTCAGTTACCTGTCCTTTTTCTTGTCCTTGTCCTTTTTATCCTTTTTGCCGTCGTCATCGTGCGCCATCATGTCGACGGCCACGGCAATCGCCAGGATCAGGATGTCATTCTGCCCGTCATCGATCTCCACGCCGTAGGTGTCGGTGAAACTGAACCACTTCTTCGAGACCTCGGCCACCTTGTTCCAGCCCTGCTTGACAGCGTACTCGTGGTGGAAGATGTCGCCCTGCACGTCCAGGTCGGGGCCGTTCTTGACGTTGACGTCCCATTTGTAGCGCAGGGGCGTGAGCAGGGCCTTCCTGACCACGGCCAAATCCCTGCCGTCCATGTTTTCGATGACCATTGTGTCGCGGATGGTCAGCAGACGCTCCTGGATCTGGCACAGCGGTTGGCCGCGCGCATCTTCGAAGACCAGCGTCTTGCGGATGCGCAGCACCTTGCCGTCCACTTTGTAGACTCTTTTACCTTCCTGGTTTTCGATCCAAAAATCGTCCCCAATGGAAATCAGGTTTTGACGGATTTTATAGCGGGTGGTCATGGGCGGTTTTCCTTTCGGGTTTGGGAAAGTATAACCCATGTGCGGCGGGAAACACGGGAATGTAACCGACCTGGGCGGGCAGTATAATCAATCGGGTGCGTTTCATCTCAGTTGAAACCCACAAGGGTGGCCGAGTAGCAGCGGTTTTTGCTGCGTATCGAGACCCCAAAGCGGTGGTTTCGACACTTGCACCTGGCGCACACCTGCCCTGGCGGGCGGTGCCAGGGAGTGCAGGTGTACGGCGACTGGAGAACGTCGCCTACTCAACCACCTGTTCTAACTCAAATGAAATACACCCTACTCAATCTTCGATGCTATCCCTTTTGTGAGGTTTTATGGATACCCTGGCGGAACGCCGCAAGGCGGTTTTTTATCTCGTAATTACGGCCATCCTGTGGAGCACGAGTGGTTTTTTCGTCAAAATCCTGGATTGGCAGCCCATTGCCATCCTGGCGGGGCGCAGCCTGTTTGCCTCGGTCGTTTTTCTGATCTACCTGCGGCGCGTGCCGACGCGCTTCAACCGCTGGCAGCTGCTTGCGGCGGGCGCCTTCATCCTGACGCAGTTCCTGTTCATCACTTCCACCAAGTTGACCACGGCGGCGAACTCGATCTTTTTGCAATACACCGCGCCCATTTATATCGTTTTGCTGGCGTTCTGGTTCCTGCGCGAAAAGCCCTCGCGCACCGATTGGGTTTCTATGGGCCTCATCTTCCTCGGGCTGGGGCTTTTCTTCGGCGATAAACTCAGCACGGATGGGCTTTATGGCAACCTGTTGGCCATCCTGAGCGGCGTGACCTCGGCGGTGATGATCGTCGCCTTCCGCGCCCAGAAGGACGGCGACCCCGCCGAAAGCAACCTGATCGCTTTTCTGCTCACGGCCACCCTGGGCTTTCCCTTCGTTCTCAAACAGACCTGGACGGTCGAAAGTTGGCTGATCCTGGCTTTCCTCGGCATTGTTCAGATCGGTTTCGCCTTCATCTTCTTCAGCAAGGGCATCAAACACATCCCTGCCCTGGAGGCGAACCTGATCGGCACGCTGGAGCCTGTGCTGAATCCGATCTGGGTGTTTCTGTTCTACGGCGAGAGCATGGGCAGGTACGCCTTCTTTGGCGGACTGGTCGTGCTGGGCGGCGTGATCCTGAGCGCCGTGGGCAGCGCGAAGGCGGCCAAAGCGTAGGTCACGCTTTCGGCATGGCCTTTCAGAAAAGGAAATCTTCCCATGAAACCCACCCTTTCCTATACCATCTGGTTCACCCAGCGAACGGGCAGCACCCTGCTGTACAAGGCGCTTGAATCGACGGGCGTGGCAGGCGTGCCGCGCGAGTGGTTCAACTGTCCGCCCGATTTGCTCACCACGTTTAGAAAGACAAATCACGCTGAACTTCAAGAGTATTTATACAAACTTGGCAGCACTTCCAACGGCGTCTTCGGCATCAGTCACTCTTTTTATGAGCCGCATTTCAGCCAGTTGACCGAAACGCTTCAAAACTTCCCAGCCTGTCCACCCACCACAAAGCGGACAGAAGTCTGGGAGGGAGTCTTTCCCAATCACCGTCACATCTTCATGACGCGCCGCAACAAGATTCGGCTGGCGGTCTCGTGGTGGAAAGCGATCCAATCGGGGGAGTGGCACCTGTCCGCGAATGAAGCCCGAACGCCTGTCGACCTGTCCGACAAGTATTCCTTCGACGCCATCAACCACCTGTACAACGAATGTTCCATGCGCGAAGCTGGCATCCAGGAATTCTTTGCCGAAGGCGGCATCGCCCCGCTGAATATTTTCTACGAGGACTTCATCCAAAACTACGAGGAGACCGTGCGCACAATCCTCGATTATCTCGAATTGGATTCCAAATCCGCAATCATCGCGCCGCCCGCGCTGACCAAGCTGGCAGATGCCGTCTCCGAGGAATGGGCCCAGCGCTTCCGCCAGGAACGCCAGAACGGCTGGACGAATCGCGGGTGGTAATAGCCAGACTTCGGAATCGTAGCGTGACGGGTGTTTGTTGAAAAAGGGTCACGTCACAGACGTGACCTACTTTGCGGTATGCGGCTGGAGCAGGGAGCCGTTGCCCAGTCCGCGCAGGGTGAGGGCGAAGACCCAGGCCCACAGCACAAAGTAGCCGAGCAGGGCGGCCAGTCCCGTCCACAGGATCAGTCCCGAGGGCACGGCCTGGAAGACGACTCCGCTGGCGACGACGAAGGCGCCCATCGGGAAGACAAAGGCCCACCAACTCAGCGCAAACGGGATGCGGGTCTTGTTATGTACGGAAAGGGTCACGGCCAGGGTCAGGATCAGCCAGAAGAAGGCGAAGCCCCACAGGGCCACGCCCATTCCGCCCGCCAGCAGGGACAGGGTCTGGACGGCGGCATCCTCTGCGCCCAGGAATTTTCCCAGCGGCGCGACGATGCGGATCAGTCCCACCGCCAGGATGGAGCTTGGCGCGAGTCCGATCCACAGGGTGGGGGCCAGGTGCGCGGCGGGCAGCGGGTGGAAGATGTAACGGTTGAAGGCCACTGCCATGACGAAGAGGAAGAGCAACCCGCCGAAGCCGAGGAAGGCCAGGCTGACGATCAGGTTGAGTTCGCCCCAGAATGTGCCCGCAAAGGTGTTGGCGAGCGAACTGCCCAGCACGGGCACCAGCAGCGCGGAAACAGGCGGAATCAGCCAGCCCAGGGTGGCCGTCTCCCATTTCATTTCGGGGTGATGGAAGAAGTTGTTTAGGATGACGACGGCGAAGACCAGGATGCCCGCCGCGCCCAGCAGCCACAGTCCCTGCAGGAGGGGCGGCAGGACGGCCTCGGGCAGGAAGCGCGGCCCGACCTTCTCCAGCGCGATGCCGCCCACCAGCAGCGAGATCGGCATGGTTGGGAAGAAGGCCCCCGAAACGGGATTCCGCAGGTCGGTCAGGGCGGCGTCGGGGTGCAGGAACCAGCGCAAAGTCCAGGGGACGAGGGCCAGGACGAACATCAGGAAGGCCAATCCCAGGAAGAAGAACTGCAGCACATCCACAAAGGGGATGTAGCTGCGGAAGACTTGCAAAGCGATCACGGCGACGGCGGTGCCCATGACCGAGGCAAACCAGCCGGGCGCAAACGAACGAACCAGGGACGAATTTTGCATGAAAAACTCCATAGGTGGACTACGAGTTAGATACACGGCCCCGTGAAAAGTGGCAAAGCCTGTCCTGCCGCCTGTTGACGACTCTGTAAGTTTTCTGTGAGATTCCCGCAAGTGTGTCGTGACCCAGGTGAAATTCCACATTTGCATACTGCGGGTACAATGCCAACAGTCAACTGGAAACGGTAAACGTTCGAATGAATTGGCCCTCGGAAAGGAGACCCACATGCCCGATAAAACCTTCCAAGCATTACTTGAGGGAAACCGACGTTTTGTTAAAAACAAATCCACCCTGGACGAGTCCCAACGCCGTCGAATCGAGGTGGCGGAAAAAGGCCAACAACCGTTTGCAACCATTTTGGGCTGCGTGGATTCGCGAGTTCCACCCGAGTTGATCTTTGACCAGGGCCTGGGAGAATTGTTCGTGGTCCGAACCGCAGGCGAAGTTTTGGATCGCGCCGTTTTGGGGAGCCTGGAGTTCGGCCTGGTCGAATTGAACATCCCCGTGATCATGGTGCTGGGGCATAATGACTGCGGCGCGGTCAAAGCGGCCACACACATGCGGCATCACCAGGAGGCTGGCATCCAGTTCCTGATCGATAAACTGGCTCCCATTGTCGAGACCTGCGTTCAGGATGGAGATCGGATCGAGCAGGCGGTTCGGGCGCAAGTCCTCCATGATGTGATTGTATTGAGGCGCACCGCGGTTTTCAAGCGGGCGATTCTGCAACGCGCGCTGAAAATCGTGGGCGGAGTGTACGATCTTCATACCGGTCTGGTGGAGGTGATTATCGAGTAGCCGCTGCCTTTTTTCATGCCGTTGTACCCCCCCTTGGGTTCCCCATCCTGCCTTAAAAAAGACTTCCGAAGCCTCAATGCCACGGAAGTCTTTTTGCTGGCGGTTCGGAGCCTCACCGCGCGAAATGCTTGACTCTAAGACGCGCAGTAGAATCACCCATCCAGTGCAGGCTGTTAGCCTGTGATTTTATGGGGTAAAAGGGTCGAATGGCTCACCGGTTATTGCATTCAGATAATACGATTTGAAACTATCCTTTTCAGGACAACTTAGGATGATAAGCTCCCATGCAGGATATTCTGTATGGATTTTGTTCAAGGATAATTCGATAATCGCTTCGGGCGAACCCAAACATAAACTGACTTCTTGGTCTGCGGCGAAAATATCCAGAGCATCTTTGCTGTCTATGAACCAATCTCCCAGATGGATTGGTTTTTCTGCTGAACTGCCAATACCTGCCGTAATTTCGCCTGATTGTGGCTCTGTTGTGTGCCCAGGCATCATATCAATGGGACGATTCACAATCTTGCCGGAATTGGTTATTCCAACGAAGAGCATTTCGTCGCTGGGCGCATGTGAAGAATGAAATTCAGCACCTACTTTGAATGCAGATGGGTCGATCATCTCTCTGGTGATATAAAAAGTTACGTTTGTAAGATATGCATCCTCTTGCCAATCGCGAGCACTGTTTTCCAACGATGTCCAGGCTTCTTTGAGCGAAACAACCTGCCGAACATCGTTTTTTCCAGGCACAAAGAATACCCAACCTGCACCTAAAAGAATCATCAAACATACTGAAACAACCAGCATGGTTCTCTTTTGTTGTTTGATGTGAAGTTTATTTGCTGTTTTCTTTTGAGCCATTTTTTTCGAGTACTTCCACCAGTTCATATGCCATGACAAAAAACAATTAGACGGAAGGTTACTACATGGAGTAACCCAATCCTTTTGGAAATGGTTCAGATGCCATTCTTCGTCCCATAGCCGGATACATTTTTGGGATTCCCATGCCTGCATTAACTGGTTTTTTAAAAGACGCCACGGATTAAATTTTTTCCTCAACCAGGTTGCATTTTACCCAACAATGGAAAATTACTCAATGTCCGCATAAACCGCGCCCCTTCCAGTCTGAGAAGGGGCGCGTGAACGCCTCATTCCGCCTGGGCGGACGGCTGCGGTGCAGGGTGGAAGATGCCCGGGCGGCCGATGATCCAGACCAGCAGCATGCCGACCGCAAACAGGCCCATGTTCAAGGCGAAGGGCAGCGAGCGGTCGATGGCCGAGAGCTGGCCCGCGATCCAGCCGAAGGGCGAGATCAATATGATCAGGGCGACGTAGACCATCGCGCTGACGCGCGCCCGTTCCGCCGACTCCAGCGACAGCGCCAGCAGGGACTCGGTCATCGGGTTGACCAGGGCCAGGGCTATCGCTTCCAGAACGACACTGCACACCAGCAGCGCCACGGCGCGCGGCGGCATGGTTACCAGCAGCAACTGGCTGACGAAGAAGAGGCCGAATCCCGCCCACAGCGGCAGGCGGAAGCGGCGCGGGTTGGTCAGGCGCGGGCCGATGACGAAGAAGCTGAGGGTCATGACGATCGAGCGGATGGCTACGTAGTTGGAGATCTCATCCTCCGCGAAACCGAGTTTGCTGACGAACAACACACCCCAGAAATTATTGCTAACGGTCATGTAGATGCTGGTGATGACCATTAAAGCGAGGGCTGCCAGGAGCGGTTTGGAGTGCAGGATCTGCCCAAAGACGCTGCCGTATTCCCATAACAGGTTGGGGATGGAGCGATGGCGTGTCTCTTCCTTGCGCTGCACGCCTCGCGCTGTTTCATGGGAATACAAGTACAGCACCAGGGCCTTGGCGGTCAGCATGAAACTGCCAAAGAAGTACAACGCGCGTACTGCGGGTATCAGGCCGAACTGCTTCACGAACCAGCCGCCCGCCGGGGCAAAGAAGGCCGAGCACACCGCGAAGATCGAGATCCAGGTCCAGATATGCACCAGGTGGCGTTCTTCGGCATCCTCCACGATCAGGCAGGTCCAAGCCGTGTGCGCGATGCGCCACAGGCTGTTCATCACGGCAGCGGCGATGAAGAAGCGGAAATCCTGGGCCACGGCCCAGATCAGGCAGGGAATGCTCCAGCATAGCAGGTCGGCTACGAACAATGTCAGGCGGCGCCCGAACTTGTCGACGATGGCGCCGCTCAGCAGGGCCGAGAAGATCTGCATGACCAGGCCCAGGCTGGCCAGGGCACCGATCTGCTGGTCGGTCACCCCGAAGGCCAGCATGTACAGAGAAAAGAATGGCGCGAATAGGTTGTACGGAATGCCGAACATGACTTCGGTCCACACGGTGATGCGCGGGTTGCCCTTCAACTCGAACAAGGTTTTGATAAGCGGATGGTTCATTACCTTGACTCCAAAACGGGACTGCCCCACAACACCCTTCCATCCTTCCCCCAGCATGAAAGCGTTTGTGAAGCAACGTACTATATCCCAAATTTCGATTTGGGGCAACGCTTTCCCCGGGCGGAGCTTCAGACCGTCAGGGGCAGGAGGATGGCGTCCCCGGCGCTTTTGTTTTCGATCCAGCCGGCCGCGCCGATCTGTTCCAGGATGGCGGCTGCCTCCTCCCATAGTTTGATCCTGTTTTCTGAAGCAGGGCACAGGTGGGCCAGGAACAGCTTGCACCCGGCCACATCCAGTTTGCGGTTCAGGCGTTCTGCGAGCTGCAGGGCATGGTTCAAAATGTCCACGGCTTCGGCAGGGGGAGCGGACAAGGCGCGCGCTCTCGAGGCAACCAGAATCAAGGCCGGGTTGTCCTTTTCGTGGGCCAGGTCGAGGGCCTGCCCGGCGAAGCGGGCGGATTCTTCCAGTTCCCCGATCCTGTAGTGGCAGACGGACAAATCTGCCAGCACGCCCACCAGGGTTTCGAAACGTTCGGTGTCCATGTATTTTTGCAGGCTGGAAAACAGGCCCGGCAAGGCCAGCTGCGGGCGGTCAGTATAAATCTGGACGGCGGCCTGGTTGCCCTCCGCCAGCGCCTTCTCGTCGTCGTCGTTCGAGATTTCAGCCAGTTCCCTCTCCCGCTGGATATATCGCAGGGCGTTCGGTAAATCTCCACGATTGAAATACACCATGCCCAAATTCCCCACCTGCTTCATCAACAAATACGTTAATTTGTTCTGCTCGGAGAGACGGATCGCCTCCAGGAATTCGCGCTCGGCCCGGTCATATTCCGACATGCTCCAGTAGACCAGGCCGCGGTTTCCATGAGCGGAGCAAAGCCCGATGACGTCGTTGGCCGAGGCGCTCACCCCGCAGGCCTGCTCCAGGTCGGCCAGCGCGGCCGCGTAATTTGCCCCGACCCAATGATAGATGGCGCGCGATTGAAGGATCTCACTCATGGAGTTTCGGTCGGTATCGGGCTGGCCTTCCAGACCTGCGATGGCCCGGCTGATTAGTTCCAGCGCGAGCGGCAAGTCGCCTTTGCGGCGGGCGAGGATGGAGCGATGCAGCAGCACCACGGCCCGCGCCTCCGCCTGGAGGGCTGGATTGGCCTGCGCCGAAGCGGATTCCAGCCACTCCCACAACCGCCCTGCGGCCTGCTCCAGCTCGACGATTTTTCCCTGGCTGGCAAGCGCCGAAAGCCAGGCGCCGCCGGCGCGCGTTACCAGCAGCGCAAACTCCTCTGGCGGGACCGTGGGATCGGAAAAAAGCGCGCCTGCAATTTCCAGCACTTTTTCAGGCTGGCCGCTGAATTGAAAGATGTCGGCCAGGCAGGCCTGGGATTGGCGGTTGAGCGGGTGAGTGGGGGCCAGCCCCCGCCTGGCCTGTTCCAGATGGTCGCGCCAGGCGTCGGTCAGGCCCCAGCGCGCCGGCCAGGGATAGGCGGCCACCATCAAGCGCGTGGCAAGCTCGGGCGCCAATTTGTTTCCCCAGCGGATCTGGCTGGTCATGCTGTCCATGTGCGGGCGGAAGGTTTGGGGCGCGTTGGGATTCCCCTCTACCAGCGCGATGGAATGGCGCAGGGAATTCTCCACCATTTGTTGGAAGGTTTCCTTCCAGCGTTTCTGTTTTCCCGCCGCGGACATTACAGGTCCCACTCCTGCAGGATATTGGTTTTTAGAAAAGCCTGGGTGATGCGGTGCAGATGGTACCCGTTCGAGACCTGGGTTCGATTGGTCTCCACCAGGGAGAAGTCGAGCAGTTGGGCAAACGCCCCTTCGAAATCCTCCACGGGCAGTCCGCTGTTGGCCTGGATCCACTCCAGCGAGTCGCCGCTGGGGGAGACCAGCAGCATGGACAGCAATAACTGCCTGGAGGTTTCCATCAGGTTTCGCCAGGTTTGTTTGTAAATGTAGGTGTAGAGCGCGCGGGCCGAGCGCCCCGGCGAGACCTGCGAGAGTCGCTTGAGCGCGTACTCCTCGGACAGGTCATGGATCTGGGCGGCGATCAATTTCAGCGCCAGGGGCAGGCCGCCCACCGTCTCATAGATGAGGCGCGCCTTCTCCGCATCCAGGGCGTAGGGTGTTCCCCGCCGCCTGACCTCCGACTCGATCAGCCGGCGGCTGTCCTCCGCCGACAACTCGGGGACCGGGAAGACCTGAACGTAGGGATGGGCGCCCAGGGTGCGTCGGCTGGTAAACAGAAAACGGGATTGTCCCGCTATTTTCCGCAGGGCCGGGACGATGGCCCTAACCTCCCGGGCGGTTTCCAGGTTGTCGATCACGATCAGGTGGGGATGCAGTTTCAAGAGCGGCTGGACGCCCATGAGTTTTGCCGTGGCATCCAGCCCGGCTAGGTGGGTCAGACCCAGCTTTTGGGCGAGCTCGGAGACGATCTCCTGCAAGGTGCGGGCGGAATGGGCGGTCTGCTCGATCTCCCCGCGCAGGGTCAGGCTTTCCTGCCGGGCGCTGATCCAGAGGATGTCGTGAAAGGCGTTGTCCTTTTGCAGGACATCGTGAAGCGCCGCCTGCGCCAGGGTGGTCTTTCCGATCCCACCGATGCCTTCGATGCTCAACATGTGCGGGCCATGCGGAGTGGACAGCCAGTCCTGCAATTGTTCCTTTGCGGCAGTGACGCCAAAGAGTTCCGCGTATTCGGGGGCTGGGATGCTTGCGCCGAGGCTGGCTCTTTTGTCGCGCTGGTGCGCCTGCATTTCCCTGCGCTGGACCTGGGTGCAGAGCTCCTTCAAGCCCGCCTCCAGCCGGCGGCGGAACTGGCGCGGGTCGTAGCCGGCCACCTGGGACAACTCGTCGACGGATTGAACCTCCCTGAGGAAATAGCGATGATACAGGGCGCTCCAGGCTTGCAGCGAGACGGTCGAGTTCTGGAAATCCTGCCGCAGGGCGCTGCGCCAGGGCAGGCTTTGGTTGCGCGTATCCATGTTTGGGCGGTGAAGATTCAAATTCTCAAGCACGAGACGTTCCAGCCAGTCGAAGACCTGAAAATGCCTTTCCTGTGTTCCCGTCCCCGCTTGGTATTCGATACAGTGCAAATCCAGCAGTTCGCCCGGCGTCTCTGCGCCGACGCGGAAGGCATGGAGATAGGATTCCAGCAATTTTGGGGTGATGTTTTCCAGTTCCATCCAGAGCCTGTCACTTTTTTGTCAGTTTTTTGTCCTGAGCGGGTTGGAATATATCATAAAGTCCGTGAAAATTGGCTCAAGCTGGGGGAGAGGGGGAGAGTAGGGCAGGGGATGCCTCATGTATAAAGCAATTACGTGTCAAAATATCAAAATAAGGATGGTTGAAATGAACGTAAAATATTACCTCTCTAACTGGCTGAAAAGCGCACTTGGATATTGGGCATCGAAAGTGGGAAGAGGCTCCATAATCTTTCTGCTAGTTCTGGCGAACTCATTTCAATCCGTATCTGCCCTAAGTGAGATGCAGGGTTTGTCCCTCGCAGATGCGAAAAGCGAGGAGCACAATAGTCTTTCTTGTTCGACCCAAGAGGACCTGATTGACATTGCGAACAAACGGGTCCTGACACAGATCGAATCTGGCAGCTTTTCCAATTGGAACAAGGCAGAGGCAAGTCTTGAACCATTTCCTTATTATGACCTTGACGGACACGTTGCAGTATTCATGGTGCCGATTATTCAGGCCGAAGATACGCTTGGATATGTGGTCATCGATGCGAATACCTGTCAGGTGGTTGAGTTTTCTGAAAATATTCCGTGGCATTTGTACGGCGCACAGCAAGCCATTTCTATCGCTAATCAGTGGGGCTTTTCGATCGATGTATCCCATCCGGTTTATTTGGGACCGTTCGATAAATATTTTGTCTTGGAACCGAAAAACACAGAGAACGATGGAACCGATTCTTATCGGCTTCTGCTCAACATGATGGACTATTCCTACTTGATCCTGGATTCGTCGGGTAATCGCCTGGTCGATCCTCCCGACGGGAAAAAAATCAACAAGCCTGATCTTCTTGACGCATCTGAAAGCAGTGTAGTCGAGCCCGCTCCGATTCTCATGGCGATGGTTACGCCCTCGGCGAAATCGTTAAGTGTTCCATATTATCTTCAGTTCATGTATGGGGATTGCTGGGTTGGCTGCACGCCAACCGCCGGGGGGACTTTGATGGGTTATTGGGCACAGAGAGGATATCCAAATGTCTCATGGGGCGACGATGGCTCAGGCAGGCCAAACGGCACGATCATACGGCTGCATGACCTGGCTGGCACCTGGTGTTGCAGTGGGGCTGGCTGTACTTGGTATGCCAGCCTTAGCCCGGCGCTGACCACTGTGTTTCATGAAAGAGGTT